>DASQYN010000419.1:0-7189 GCA_035639215.1 Burkholderiales bacterium | reverse complement strand
CCGACGTTCATAAAGCTCGCGCAGCTCCTGTCGACTCGGCCCGACATCATCCCTTCGGCCTATGCCGAGTCGCTCGCGCGGCTGCAGGACGACGTCGAGCCGGTGCCGTTCGCCGAGGTGGAGAAGATCCTCGCCGAAGAGCTCGGCGAGCGCCTAGCCACCGCGTTTTCCTTCATCGATGCGAAACCGCTCGCCGCCGCATCGATCGCGCAGGTGCATCGCGCGACGCTCGCCGACGGGCGCGAGGTCGCCCTCAAGGTGCAGCGCCCGGACGTGCGCGAGCGCGTGCTCGGCGACCTCGCGGCGCTGCGCGACGTGGCGGCGTTCCTCGAGAAGCACACGGCGATGGGCGAGCGGCTCGCGGTGAGCACGCTGTTCGACGAGTTCCGCCGCTCGATGCTGCGCGAGCTGGACTTCCGCCAGGAAGCGCTGCACCTCGTCACTCTCGCCACCAACCTGCAGGACATCGAGGAGATCGTGGTGCCGCAGCCGGTGCTGGCGTTCAGCACCTCGCGCCTGCTCACCATGGAGTTCATCGCCGGCACCAAGATCACCTCGCTCGGCCCGCCGGCGCGCCTCAACGTCGAAGGCGAGCGGCTCGCCGACGCGCTGCTGCGCGCCTATCTGCGCATGATGCTGCGCGACGGCTTCTTCCACGCCGATCCGCATCCCGGCAACGTGTTCCTGGTAGACGGCCGGATCGCGCTGATCGATCTCGGCATGGTGGCGCGCATCCGCCCGGCGCTGCAGGACCGGCTGCTGCAGCTGCTGCTCGCGGTGAGCGAGAACCGGCCCGACGATGCGGTTAACGTGCTGCTGTGGCTCGCCGAGGACCGGGAGGACGCGGACGAGCCGGCATTCCGCCGCGGCGTTGCCGACATCATCGGCCAGCACCAGGAAATCGCCCTGCAGCGGCCGCAGGTCGGGCGCGCGGTGCTGATGCTGCTCAAGATCGCCGCGGAAAGCGGCGTGCGCCTGCCCCCGGAGCTCGCGATGATCGGCAAGACGCTGCTCAACCTGGACGAGATCGGCCACCGGCTCGCCCCGGGCTTCGACACCAACTCGGCGGTGCGCCGGCACGCCGCGCGCATCACCGAGGAGCAGATGGCGCGCGACGTCTCGCCCGGCTCGATCTTCAGTGCCGCGGTGGAGCTGAAGAACTTCGTCCAGCATCTGCCCGGCCGCGTCAACCGGATCCTCGACCGGCTCGCCGAGAACGACCTGCGCTTCAAGGTCGACACCATCGACGAGGCGGGCCTGATGGAGGGCATGCAGAAGGTGGCGAACCGCATCACCCTCGGCCTGGTGCTCGCCGCGCTGATCGTCGGCGCGGCGCTGCTCATGCGCGTCGACACCACCTTCCGCCTGTTCGGCTATCCCGGCCTAGCCATCCTGCTCTTCCTCGCCGCCGCGGTCGGCGGCTGCGGCCTCGTGGTCGCCATCCTCGCGAGCGACATCACCGCCGGCCGCAAGAAGAGGCGCAAGCTCGGCGCCCGAATTCGGGGTCAGGATCGCAATGGCCGCCGCGCGCTATAGTCGCGCCCGGAATATTTCCGGCGCGGCTCGCGTCAACCCATCCGTGGAAGCTTTCCTCGTTTCGACCGGCATCGTCGCCCTGGCGGAGATGGGCGACAAGACGCAGCTCCTCGCCTTCGTGCTCGCTGCGCGTTTCAAGAAGCCGCTGCCGATCGTCGCCGGCATCTTCGTCGCGACGGCCGTCAATCACGGTCTCGCCGGCGCGCTCGGGGCCTGGATCACCACCGTGCTCGGGCCGCAGGTCCTGCGCTGGGGGCTCGGCCTCTCGTTCATCGCCATGGCGGTGTGGACGGTGATCCCCGACAGGATCGAGGAGGAGGAGGCGAGGGCGGCGCGGCGCTTCGGGGTCTTCGGCGCGACGCTCGTCACCTTCTTCCTCGCCGAGATGGGCGACAAGACGCAGCTCGCGACGATCGCGATGGCGGCGCATTACGGCACGCCCGCGATTGTGGTCGTGGGCACGACGCTTGGCATGCTGATCGCGGACGTGCCCGCGGTGTTCATCGGCAACCGGCTTTCGGCGAAAGTGCCCATGAGGCTCGTGCATCTCGTCGCCGCGGCGCTCTTCGCACTGCTCGGCGTCGCGACTCTGACCGGCGCCGGCGCGCGGCTCGGCCTCCTTTGAATTGCGATCCTGACCCCGAATTGATTACACGCTTAGTCGGTCGTCGACGTCGCGTCGCCGCGACCTGATTTTTTTCCGCGGATTCAAAGCAAATCTGCCATTGAGACGAGCGGCGCAGTGACGTGCGGGCGACGCTCTCGCCGCGCTGGCACATGCCGAGCAGCCGCTAAGTCATTGCCGGCAAGCGAATTTGCGAGCTGGTACGGCGCTTGCAAGACGCCACTCACAAGCTCAACGCAAAGGCATGCCCGTGCCGTACACCCTTCGAGAGCAGCGGCTTCGAGAGCGGCGGTGGAGTAGCTATCTGCTCTTCCTCGGCGCGATGTTCCTCGCGCTCGTCGCTGCGCTGCCGATCCTTACCGCCTCGGTCCCGGCGAAGCAGGCGCGCCGCACGATCGCCGTGCCGCCGGGTTTCGAGGCGCTCGATCGCAACCACGACGGGCGCCTCGACCGCGACGAGCTGGCTCGCGCCCGCCGGGAGGGGCGGCTTTGAACCTTTCCTTCGGCCTGCTCAAGCGCGCCTCGGACGAGCAGGCCGACAGCCTGCTCGAGCGCGAGGCGCAGTGGCTGCGCGAGCTCGAGACGGTGCCCGAGCTCGAAGGCCACGTGCCTCGCCTCCTCGACGAAGGCACCGGCCCGGAAGGCCGCCGCTTCCTCGTCATGACGATGGTGCCGGCGGCGCGGGGAGAGACGCGCGCCTTCACCGCCGACCATGCGCGCTTCCTCGCGAGCCTCGGCAAGGCGCGCTTTCGCGCCGTCGACTTCGAAGTCTCCGGCACCTGCCGCTGGCTGATGCGCTCGCTCACCCGGCTGGAGGAGTTCGCGGCGCCCAAGGCCGTGGCGATGCTCGGCTCCGCCTACCACGACTGCGAGACGGCGCTGCTTTACTGGACCGGCCCCTACGTCCTCGCGCAGGGCGATTTCGCCCCCTGGCACATCCGCTACCTCGACTCGCAGCTCTTCGTCACCGACTGGGGCAACGCCCGCGCCGAGGCGAGCCCGCTGGACGATGTCCTTCATTACCTGATGATCCAGCGCGCCGTGTGCGGCAGGCCGCTCACCGTGCCGGTGCTCCAGGCGGCGATGCTGCGCGCGCGGGAGTTCGCGGTGCAAGCGTACCCGGAGTGGTCGTGGCGCCCGAAGGTGATCGGCGCGCTGACGCTGGTCTACCTCCTCGGGACGCTGATCCACCGCTCGCTCGAGCGCCGGCGCATCGATCTCGACGACTCGGTGGTCGCCGGGTACTGGAAATTGCTTGAGAAACGATCGGCGTGGATGCCGATGCAGGATTGAAAAGGATACCAACGTCATGAGTGCAGCCGCCACTGCGGCCGGATACCTTTATGCGTCGGGACGCCTGCGCGGCCGCGGCGCGCGCGAGCAGGAGCACGGCCCCGAGGCAGCGAAGCCGAAGCCCGAAAGGCCGTCCGGCGAACGGGCGAAGCTCAAGCGGCCGATGCGCGTCGCGGTGCTGGAGAAGCCCGAAAGCGCTCCAGCGCCGCGGCCGAAGCCCGCGCCGCGCGTCGAATACCGGGTACGGCGCTGGCGTCCCGACCCCGAGCCGCATGAATAGCGCTCGGTCGGGCGGCCTGTACGTCGGTCGCCTGGAACCGATCAACGGCTCCGCCCTGGTGCTCGAGGCGCTTTCGCTCTTTCCCGCCGTCCGCCTCCGGGTGGTCGGCGACGGCGCCGAGCAGGCGGCGGCCCGGGCGAGCGCCATGGCGCGCGCCGCCTATCTCGTGCTTCCCGAATCGGGCGACGAGCTGCCGCGTACCGTGGTGGAAGCTTTTGCCAACGGCCTGCCGGTCATCGCCGCTCGCGACGGCGCGTGCGCCGAGCTGATCGAGCCCGGGCGCAACGGCCTTTTCTTCGCGCCGGGCTCGGCGCGCGAGCTGGCGCGCCGGCTTGCCTGGGCGGAGGCGTTCCCGGAGCGGATGCGCCGGATGGGCGAGTGCGCCAAGGCGGACTACCACGCGCGCTTCGTCGCACACTGGAGCTATCCCAGCCTGTTCGGCGAGCGGCGCCGCGTCGCCCGCGTTTGATTATTCGGGAGGTTCACTTGATCGAGCTCGGCGTCACGCCGATCATGATCCAGCCGGTCATCCTGTGCGGCGGATCCGGCACCCGCCTCTGGCCGCTCTCACGCGAGCATCATCCGAAGCCGCTGCACGCGTTGAGCGGCGAGCGCACGCTGCTGCAGCAGACGGCGGCGCGCTGCGGGCGCTCGCCGTCGATCTCCGAGCCGCTGGTGATCTGCAACGAGGCGCATCGCCACATGGTGCAGGCTCAGCTCGCGCGCGCCGGCGAGAATCCCCGCGCCATCCTGCTCGAGTCGAAAGGCCGCGGCACGGCGCCGGCGCTCACGCTCGCCGCGGTGCATTGCGTCACCGCGGACGACCCGGTGCTGCTTGTCATGCCCTCGGACCACCACATCGCCGATGACGCGCTTTTCCAGCGCACCGTGGAGCGCGGCGCCGCGCTCGCGCAGCAGGGCTTTATCGTCACCTTCGGCGTGCCGCCGAGCGCGCCCGAGACCGCCTACGGCTACATTCGCGCCGGCCGGGCGCTCGCCGAGGACGCGGCCTACATCGAGGCGTTCGTCGAGAAGCCCGACGCCGCCGCGGCGCGCGAGTACGTTGCTTCGGGCGCCTTTCTCTGGAACAGCGGCATCTTCGCAGTGCGCGCCTCGGTCTGGCTCGATGCCATCGCCGCTTTTCGCAAGGACATCTTCAGCGCGTGCGAGCGCGCCTGCCGCCAGGGCAGGCGCGACGGCGCCTTCCTGCGCGTCGATCCCGAGGCGTTCGAAGCGTGCCCAGCGGACTCGATCGACTACGCCGTGATGGAGCGCCTCACGCAGGAGAGCGGCCCGCTGCAGGCGGTCGTCGTGAAGCTCGACGCCGGCTGGTCGGACGTCGGCGCCTGGGACGCGCTCTGGTCGATCGAGGAGAAGGACGCCGAGGGCAACGTGATCCACGGCGACGTGCACGCCGCCGACACGAAGAACGCGCTGCTCATCTCGCAGCACCGGCTCGTCGCGTGCGTCGGCCTCGAGGACGTGGTGGTCGTCGAGACGCCCGACGCGGTCATGGTGGCGAAAAAGGAGAGCGCGCAGAGCGTCGGCCGGCTGGTCGCCCGCCTCAAGGCCGCGGGGCGCGAGGAGACGCGGCTGCATCGCAAGGTGCACCGGCCGTGGGGCACCTACGACGGGATCGAGCGCGGCGAGCGCTTCCAGGTGAAGCGAATCGTCGTCGAGCCGGGCGCCGCGCTCTCGCTGCAGATGCACTACCACCGCGCCGAGCACTGGATCGTCGTGCGCGGCACGGCTCGCGTCACGCGCGGCGAGGAGTCCTTTCTCCTCACCGAGAACGAGTCCACCTACATCCCGCCCGGCACCAAGCACCGCCTGGAGAACCCGGGGCGTTTGCCGCTAGAGATCATCGAGGTGCAGTCCGGGCCTTATCTCGGCGAAGACGACATTGTTCGCTTCGAGGACGTCTACGGCCGCTAGGCGGCGCTACCAGAAGAGGTAGCGGACGTTGGCGACGAGGGCGTTGTACTTGAAGTCGCGGCCGACGACGTTCGACTCGCGCTCGCCATGGTCGATGGCGAACTGCCAGTGGATCTGGCGGTTGTATTCCCAGTAAGCGCCGAGACGCAGATTGCGCACGATCTCGAGGTCGAGCGGCGTGACGCCGGTCGTGACGAGCGGATCGCCGCTGAAGTCCTGCTTCTCGCGCATGATCCGCGCGCTGAAGTTGAGCTTCGCCGTCGGCGCCCAGCCGGGCCCGAAGGCGACCCCGTGCACCACGACGCGGCTCGCGCCGAGATCGATCAGGGACTGCGGGAGCGAGTAGGTCTCGAAGCCAAGCGCGGTCTTCGGCGTGACCAGCCAGTCGACAGTCGCGCGCCACGTCCGGCCCTCGAAGTCGCGCGCAGCGAGGGCGCTGTAGTCCCGCTTCGTTTGACCGACCAGGCCGGCGACGCGGAAGAACGGATTGACATAGCCGACGGTGAGCGCGAGCGTGCGCTCCTTGAACGTGTTGTCGGGGAAGAGCGCCGCGGCTTGCACCGGCACGGGCGCGTCGCCGTGCGATTGTCGATATTCGATGCCGAAGGTGTTGCCGAGCGGGGTCAGATAGTCGAGGCCCAGGATTCCAGTCGCGGTCTGGACGTTCCCCGGCGCGGTGAAGGCCGTCTCGTACTCCAGGAGCTCGGCGCCGCCGCGCACCCGGAACGACGAGCCCAGGCGGTAGGCCGCGTTCGCCACGTAGTTGGTCTGCGTGATCATGTCCTTTACCGCCCGCTGGATCTGCGCGAGGTCGCGCTGGTACTGGCGGCGGCTTGCGCCGAGCACGCCGGAGAGGTCGTTGCCGACCTCCCAATGCCATTCGCCAAGCGCGCTGTACCCCACGTTGTCGAGATCGCTGAACTGGTTGTACTTGTAGCCGTCGACTCGCCCTTCGAGGCGCAGCAGCTGGCGACCGTACACATAGGTGTCCTTGCGTCCCCCCACGCCGAGACGAAGCACCGTCTCGGTCGGCGGTTTGACGGTCGTGCGCAGGATGTCGTCGTCGACCATTGCGCCCGCTTGCGCCCAGAACAGGCTGAGCGGGATCGCGTCGACCGGATACGCGGGAAAGCGACCGCTGGAGGAGGGGGTGAGCGCGTCAACTGCCTGGAACGCTTGGGCGGTCACCGAAAACGCGAGCAGGGCGAGCCCTGCGAGGAGGCTGCGGAGAAACATCCCGTTCTTTTCCTTTTGTGCTGGAAGTCGCGACGGATTCTAGGCGGCATATGTGAACCGCAATGGCTGTCGTTGCGAGGCAACAGGACTATGCGGCCGAACTGGCTCCGTTCGACTTAACTCGTTGAAAGAACAAGAAGCAAGTCACTTGGCACGGGCGTTGCTGGTGCAGCACCCCCTGATGTTGCAGCCCTCCCTTATGCCTGCTCGATTGCGTTCACCGGCGCTCGTTCTCTCGTCGGCGCTGGTTCTCGCAGCCTCGCTCGCGTGGCTGCAGCGCGCCG
>DASQYN010000418.1:0-2916 GCA_035639215.1 Burkholderiales bacterium | reverse complement strand
GTCGTCTCCGCGTGCCTGCTGCTCGCTTTCCTGGCCGGCGATCTCGCGACCGACCATCCGCGCATGGCCAAGCCGGCGATGTTCGCGTCCTACGGCGGCGCGGTGGCGGTCACGCTGGCCGCGATCTACCTGCGCTGGTTCCTCGATCCCTGGCTGCGCGACACGGTGCCTTACATCACGCTCTACGGCGCCGTGGCGATCGCCGTGTGGTTCGGCGGCGTCGGCCCGGCAGTGCTGGCGATGCTCCTCGGCTACGCGTTCGCCAAGATCCGCTACATCGAGCCGCGCGGCCTGCTCGCGCTCGACGGCGTGACCGGCGTCATGGAGCTGGGCCTGTTCGCGCTGTCGTGCGCGCTGATCATCGTGCTCGGCGAGGCGATGCGCCGCGCCCGCGACCGCTACCGCGCCTCCGAGGCGCAGCTGAAGGAGCGCGCCCGCCAGCTGCAGCGCGCCGACAACAACAAGAGCCAGTTCCTGGCGGTCATGGCGCACGAGCTGCGCAATCCGCTCGCGCCGCTGCGCACCGGCCTGGCGCTGCTCAGGATGCAGCACGAGGATCTGGCGGCGCGCGAGACGCACGACATGATGGAACGGCAGATCGCGCAGCTGACGCGGCTCATCGACGACCTGCTGGACGTCAGCCGCATCGACCGGGGCAAGCTCGAGCTGCGCGCCGAGCGCGTCGCCGTCGAGGCGGTAATGCGCACGGCGCTCGACACGGCGAAGCCGAATATCGATGCGAAGGGCCACTCGCTGGTGGTGCGCCATCCGCCGCAGCCGCTCTTCGTCGAGGGCGACCCGGTGCGGCTCGCGCAGGTGATCGCGAACCTGCTCAACAACGCGGCGAAGTTCACGCCGGCCAATGGTCGCGTCGAGCTCGCCGCGCGCGCGGACGACGGCCACGCGGTGCTCAGCGTGACGGACAACGGCATCGGCATCGCGCGCGAGCATCTCGGCGAGGTGTTCGACATGTTCGTGCAGCTCGATGCGAGCAACGTGACCGCCGCGGGCGGCCTCGGCCTCGGCCTGACGCTCTCACGCTCGATCATCGAGCGTCACCGCGGCACGATCGAGGCGCGCAGCGCCGGGCCGGGAAAGGGCGCGCAGTTCGTGGTGCGCCTGCCGCGCGCGGGCGCTCCGGCCCCGGCGCAGCCGCAGCCTCCGGCGCCGACCGCGTCGGTGCGCCGGCGCGTCCTCGTGGTCGACGACAACGTCGACGCCGCACAGACGCTTGCCCAGTACCTGCGCATGGACGGCCATCGTGTCGAGAGCGCCCTCGACGGCGAGGCGGCGCTGCGCATCGCCGAGGTGCTGCATCCCGACGTCGCCTTCATCGACCTCAACATGCCGCGCATGGACGGCGTCGAGGTCGCCAAGCGCCTGCGTGTCACTTCATGGGGGCGCGCCGCGCGGCTGGTCGCGCTGACCGGCATGGGCCAGCAGGCCGACCTCGCGCGCACGCGCGAAGCGGGCTTCGACGAGCACATCACGAAGCCCGCGGACCTGAAACGGGTGTCGCGCCTCGCTGCCGGAATCGAGAGCGAGGCGCGCTAGCGCCGGTTAACGATCCAGCTTGTCGCCGGCGTCCTCGGCCTTGTCCTTCACGTCGCCGACGCCCTTCTGCACCTTGCCTTCGGCCTGCTTCGCGAGGCCCTTCGCCTGCTGCGAGCGGTTGTCGGTTGCCTCGCCGAGCTTTTCCTGGGCCTTGCCGGCAATATCCTTCATGCTGCCCTTCGCTTGATCCTTGTTCATGCAGGTCTCCTGTTGTG
Source organism: Burkholderiales bacterium (assembly GCA_035639215.1). Classification (GTDB taxonomy): domain Bacteria; phylum Pseudomonadota; class Gammaproteobacteria; order Burkholderiales; family SG8-39; genus SCGC-AG-212-J23. Next base: position 1,147 of record DASQYN010000418.1, on the reverse strand, counting down.
GAAAGGACTACCGGGGAATCGAAAGCAACTTACGATCCGAGGCTCGAAAGCAAATTACGATCCGGGCCATGAACATCGCCATCCTGGACGATTACCACGACACGCTGCGCACCCTGCAGTGCTTCCGCAAGCTGGCCGGCCACGAGGTGAAGGTCTGGAACGACCACGTGCAGGACACCGACCGGCTCGCCGAGCGGCTGAAGGACGCCGAAGCGCTGGTGCTGATCCGCGAGCGCACGCAGATCCGCGCGCCGCTTCTCGAGCGGCTGCCGAAGCTGCGGCTAATCAGCCAGAGGAGCGTCTGGCCGCACATCGACGTCGAGGCGTGCACCCGCCTCGGCATCGTCGTCTCGTCGAACATGCATGCCGGGACGCCTTCCTACGCGACCGCGGAGATGACCTGGGCGCTGGTGCTTGCCGCGGCGCGCGAGATTCCGCAGCAGGCCGCGGCGCTCAAGGCCGGCCGCTGGCAGGTCGGCGTCGGCAATACGCTGCGCGGCAAGATCCTCGGCGTCTTCGGCTACGGCCGGATCGGCCAGGTCGTCGCCGGCTACGGCAAGGCGTTCGGGCTGCCGGTTCACGTGTGGGGCCGCGAGCCGGCGCGCGCGCAGGCGGCCGCCGACGGGTTCGTCGCCGCGAAAAGCAAGGAAGCGTTCTTCGCCGAATGCGACATCGTCACGCTGCACATGCGGCTCGTCGATGCGACGCGCGGCATCGTGACGGCCGCGGACCTGGCGCGGATGAAGCCGGGCGCGATCTTCGTCAATACGAGCCGCGCCGGCCTCGTCGCGCCCGGCGCCCTCGTCGCGGCGCTGAAGCAGGGGCGGCCGCGGCGCGCCGCCGTCGACGTCTACGAAGAGGAGCCGGTGCTCAGCGGCCGGCATCCGCTGCTCGCCATGGACAACGTCATCTGCACCCCGCATCTCGGCTATGTGACGCGCGAGGAATACGAGACGCAGTTCGCGGACATCTTCGACCAGATCGTCGCCTACGCGGCGGGGCGGCCGATCCACGTGGTGAACCCGCAGGCTTTGAAAAATTAGCGAGTGCCTGGATCTTTTTTGTCCAGCCGGTCGGCGAGGCACTGCTCGCGCAGCGTTCCCTCGAGCTGGTAGCAGCGCTGCAAGGTGCTCGCCGTGCCGCCGGC
>DASQYN010000417.1:0-3014 GCA_035639215.1 Burkholderiales bacterium | reverse complement strand
CTGGTACACCGCATCGTAGCCGGTCGCCAGGATGAAGTTGGTGAGCGCGCGGTCCTCGCCATAGGTACAGGGAACGCCGAGGAAGGTCTGCTCCTCCCAGGGCTCGAGCACCTCCCGCACCACCGCCAGCCGGTAGGCGGCGAGCGCGCCCGGACAGCAGTACACGGTACGGAACATCGACTGGGCGCTCCTCAGGAAATCGAACGAGAGCACGAAGCGCACGTGCAGCATGCGGGGAATGAGGCCCGCCCGGCGGTTGTACACGGCCACCTTGCCCGCGACGGCGCCGACGCGCGGGTCGCGGAAAGGCCCGACCACCGCGAGCAGCGTGCCCGGCTCGATCACGCTGTCGGAGTCGATCGTCACGACGATCTCGCCGCGCGCCCGGCGGAAGGCCTCGGCGAGCGCGCCGCGCTTGCCGCGGTTCCTCTCCAGGCGCACGGTGCTCACGCGGCCCGGAAAGCGCCGCGCCGCGCGCCGCATGTAGTTCCAGGTGTCGTCGGTGCTGCCGTCGTCGACGGCGAGGATCTCAAGGCGCTCGTGCGGATAGAGCGCGTTGGCGACCGAGGCGATCGTCTCCTCGACCATCGCCCCCTCGTTGTAGGCCGGGATGACGACGGTGAGCCGCGGCGCTTCCTCGAGCGACGCGGCAGGAAATGGTCGATAGCGCACCCAGAAGACCGTGCGCACGAGCATGAGAAGAATTCCCATGGCGACCCAGATCACCATCGGCCGCACCGTGAGGCGGCTCCATTCTTCGCGCGCCGCGCTCTCGAGGAGCGGCTGCAGGAGCGGCGTCGCGACGGCGGCATAGGCGAGCGCCGCCATGCCGGCGAAGATCGCGGCGATCAGGAAGGCGTCCCAGACGTCGCTCTTGCGCTCCGGGGCGAGGGCTGCGGCAACGGCGCTCACCCGGCAATGTTAGCGGCGGCAGGTTGCATAACCCTTGCGCGCGCAGCGAAACCGGCGCTGCTACACTGTCTCCGGGAGGCGACGCCATCAAGAAAATCGCTTTCGTCTGCCTGCTTGCCGGCGCCTGCACCGCGGGCGCGGCGGCGCAGGATTCCGGCAGGCCGGCGGATGACCGCTTCGCCGGCGTTGCGCAGTCCTACCTCGTCAAGGTCGACGGACGGGTCGTCTGGGCGCACGCGCCGCAGGCGCGCCGTGCGCCGGCGAGCCTCGCCAAGATGATGACGGCGCTGCTCGTGCTCGAGCAGGGACGGCTCGACGACGTCGTCACCGTGAGCCGCGCCGCCTCGCGCGAGACCGGCAGCCGCATCCGCCTTCGCGCCGGCGAGCAGCTGCGCGCGCTCGATCTTCTCGCCGCGGTCATCGTCGCCTCGGCGAACGACGCCTGCCGCGCGCTCGCCGACCACCTCGGCCCCGGCGATTTCGTCGTGCGCATGAACCAGCGCGCGGCCGAGCTAAGGCTCGACGACACGCACTTCGCCGATCCGTGCGGCCATGACCGTCCCGGCCAGTACTCGACCGCCGAGGACCTGGCGCGCCTCGGCGAGCAGGTCATGCAGCACCCGGAGTACGAGCGCCTCGCCGGCATCCGCACGCTCTCGATCCGTACCCTCGACGGCCGGCGCCGCTTCTGGCTTTCCAACACCAACGCGCTGGTCGGCCGCTACGACGGCGTGATCGGCGTGAAGACCGGCACCACCTGGCGCGCGGGCAACTGCGTCGTCGCGCTCGCCGAGAAGGACGGCGTGCGCGTGCTCGTCGTGCTGCTCGCCGCCCGCGACCGCTGGTTCAGCGCGGCGAGCCTGCTCGACCGCGCCTTCGAAGTGCGCCGCCCGTGATCGACGGCAGCGCGCAGCAGCTCACCGCGCTGCGCCGGCACATCGTCTTCGTCATCGTCGCCGCGATCGTGCCGGCGGTGCTGCTCGCCATGGCGATCATGGGCTACGACTACTACGTGCGCGAGCGCGACCGGGAGGTGCGCGATTCGATCGCCGTCGCGCGCGCCATGGCCGCCGGCGTGGACGCCGAGCTCGCCGGCGTCAAGGCCGCGCTGTTCGCGCTCGCCACCTCGCCTTACCTGGAAACCGGCGACCTCGCCGCCTTCCATCGCCAGGCGAGTGCCGCGCTGAAGGAACAGGGCTTCGCCAACATCGCCGTGCTCGACAGCGAGCTTCGCCAGCTGATGAACACCTTCCGGCCGGTCGGCGAGCCGCTGCCGGCGCAAGGCGGGCCGGAGTCGCTCAAGCGCGCATTCTCCCTCGGGCAGCCGGTCGTCACCGATCTCTTCACCGGCCCGGTCGTCAAGGAGCCGCTGGTCGCGGTCGGCGTTCCGGTGCGCCGCGACGGCAACGTGCGCTACCTGCTCGGCGCGGCCATTACGCCGCAGCGGCTCGCGCAGATCCTGACCCAGCAGCAAGTCCCTGCGGAGTGGGTCGCGGTGATCTTCGACGGCAGCGGCACCATCGTCGCACGCACACGCGGCGCCGAGCGCTTCGTCGGACACAAGGGCACTGCGCCGCTCCTTGCGGCGATCAAGGAAAGCCCCGAAGGCTGGGTGGAGGCGCCGACCGTCGAAGGCATCCCGGTCGTCGGCGTCTACAGCCGCGCACCCCTCTCCGGCTGGTCGGTGGCGATCGGCATCCCGACCGCGTACTTCAATGCCCACCTCCTTTACTCGCTGGCGCGAATCTTCCTCATCACCTTCATCATGCTGGCGGTCGCCGTGCTCCTCGCGGTGCTGCTGGTGCGGCGCATGGCCGGCTAAGCCTTGTTTGCATTTGAAAGCAAACCAGCGTATCTTTTCATCTGCACCATGGCCTCTCCCGCCGCCCGCCCGCAGCCCTCGCCCGCGCCGGACGCCGTGCTCACCAAGGCGGTGCTGCGCGCGGCGGACCTGCTCGGGCTGTCGAGCCGCGCGCTCGCGCGCATCCTCGGCGTGTCGGAGGCGAGCGTGTCGCGCCTGGTCTCCGGCAGCCGCGCCATCGACCCGGCGAGCAAGGAAGGCGAGCTTGCCCTGCTGCTAGTGCGCGTCTACCGCTCGCTCG
>DASQYN010000416.1:0-13366 GCA_035639215.1 Burkholderiales bacterium | reverse complement strand
CATCGACAAGGGGACGCTGCCGGCAGTCGCGTTCTACAAGCCCTCGGGGAGACAGAACGAGCATCCGAGCTACACCGACATCCTGAGCGGCGACGAGCACATTGATGCGCTGCTTACGCGCATCAAGGCGAGCCCGCTCTGGGCGACCACCGTCGTGATCGTCACCTACGACGAGAACGGTGGCTTCTGGGACCACGTGCCGCCGCCTTCGGGCGAAGGCTGGGGCGACCGCTGGGGCCCGGGCACGCGCATCCCGACGCTCGTCGTGTCGCCCTTCGCGAAGAAAGGCTACGTCGACAAGACGCGCTACGACACGACCTCTATCCTCAAGCTGATCACGCGCCGCTTCGGGCTCGAGCCGCTTCCCGGCGTGCGCGCGAACGCGGGCGATCTCACGCACGCCTTGGACTTCTAGCGATCCGGTTCTTCACCGTAGGCCACTCGACGCATCCCCTCGACGAGCTCGCGGCGCTCGTCAAGGGAGCGGGCGCGCGCAGTATCGTCGACGTGCGCACCGTGCCGCGCTCACGTACCAATCCGCAGTACAACCGCGAGACGCTGGGTGAAGCGCTGCGCGCGCATGGGCTCGAGTACCGGCACATCGCGGCGCTCGGCGGCTTGCGCTCCAGGGCGAAGGGCGTACCGCCCGAGGTGAATGCGTTCTGGCAGAACCAGAGCTTTCACAACTACGCGGATTACGCGATGAGCCCGGCGTTCCGCGGCGGACTCGACGAGCTCGTTCAGCTGGAAAAGAAAAGCGGCCCCTGCGCGATCATGTGCGCGGAGGCGCTCTGGTGGCGCTGCCACCGCCGCATCATTACCGACTATCTGCTCGCCGCCGGCGAATCGGTGTCGCACATCCTCGCGAACGGCGAGGTAGCGCCGGCGAAGATGACCGAGGCGGCGCGCCCCGGGCCGGGCGCGGTACTCACCTATCCCGCGGGAGATCTTCTCGGCTAGCTCTGCCAGCCGCCGCCGAGCGCCTTGTAGAGCGCCACCGCCGCCTCGAGGCGCGAGAGGCGCAGGCTCGCGAGCTGGTCCTCGGCCTGGAAGAGCGTGCGCTGCGCGTCCAGCGTGGAGAGCAGATCGTCGGCGCCTTCCTTGTAGCGGATCTCGGCGAGCGAGAGCGACTTGCGCGCCTGCTCGACGACGCCTTGCTGCAGGCGCTCCTGCTCCTCGGTGCTGCTTGTCGCGGCGAGCGCCTTCTCGACGTCGCCGAGCGCGGCGAGGATCGCGCCGCGGTAGGACTGCACGAGCTCGCGCTCGCGCGACTCGGCGATCGAGCGCTGGGCGCGCAGCCGTCCGCCGTCGAAGATCGGCTGCAGCAGCGAGGCGGCGATGCCGACCGTGGCGCCCGGGCCGCCGGCGAGCGAGAGCAGCGCGTCGCTCGCCTTGCCGGCGGCGCCGGTGAGCGAGATGGAAGGCAGCAGCGCCGCGCGCGCCGCCGCGAGATCGGCGTTCGCGGCCTGGAGATTCGCCTCGGCCGAAGCGACGTCGGGGCGGCGCGTCAGCAGCTCTGTCGGCAGGCCGGGAGCGATTGCCGGCACCTCGAGCGGCGTCAACGCCGCGCCCTGGAGGTCGAAGCCCTCCGGCGGCCGCCCGGTGAGAATCGCGAGCGCGGCGAGCGTCTGGCGCTCCGAGAGCTCGAGCGGCGGGATCGCGGCGCGGCTCTGCTCCACCGCGGTGCGCTGGCGCGAAAGATCGAGCGCCGAGGCGGCGCCGTTCTCGTAGCGCGCCTGCACGACGCTTAGCACGCGTTCGGCGGTGGCGAGATTGTCGCGGGCGATGGCGAGGCGGCCGCGCAGGCCGAGCACCTCGAAGTAGGCGTCCGCGACGCCGGCGATGAGCGAGAGCCGCACCGTCTCCGCGTCGAAGCCGGTCGCCTGCGCCGAGCTTTGCGCCGAGCGCGTGAGCGAGGCGTTGCGGCCCCAGAGGTCCACCTCGTAGCTCGCCGAGAGCGAGGTCGAGCTGCCGCTCGAGTTGCCGTTGCCGCTCTGGCGCGAGGTATTGGCCGAGGCATTCACCGCGGGGAAGAGCGAAGCGCCGGCGACTCGCACCGCGGCTTCCGCCTGGCGCACGCGCTCCGCCGCGATCGCGAGGTCCGGGCTGCCCTTCTGCGCGTCGTCGACGAGCGCAGAGAGTTCCTGCGCGTTGAACGCTTTCCACCAGTCGGCGGCGGCGGGATTTCCCGCCTCGCCGGCGGATTGCTGGTATCCCGCCGGCATTGCGAGCTCCGGCGAAGGCACGGGCGAGGTGGTCAGGCTGGCGCAGCCTGCGATCGCTGTCATCAGCAAAACCACGAGTCCTTTGGTCGGGTTCATATCAATCGCTGGCTAGCGCGACCACCGGGTCGAGGCGCGCCGCCTTGCGCGCCGGCATGTAGCCGAAGAGAAGCCCGGTGGCGAATGCGCAGCCGAAGGCGAGCGCGACCGGGAAGGGGGAGAAGACGATCGGCGTGCCGAGCGCCGAGAGCAGCCAGGCCGTGCCCAGCCCGGCGGCGACGCCGATCAGGCCGCCCAGCGCCGACACCACCAGCGCTTCGCCGAGAAACTGCTGAAGAATGTTGCGCATGCGCGCGCCGGTCGCCATGCGGATGCCGATCTCGCGCGTGCGCTCGGTGACGCTCACCAGCATGATGTTCATCACGCCGATCCCGCCGACGAGCAGCGAGATCGCGGCGATCGAGCCGAGCAGCACGGTGAGGGTGTTCTGCGTCGCAGTCGCGGTCTCGATGATCGAGGCCATGTTGCGGATCTGGAAGTCGACCGAGCGATGGCGCTCGGCGAGGAGTGCGCTCACCGCGTCCTGCGTCGCATCGATGTGCGAGACGTCGTCCGCCGCGACGGTGATGCTCCGCACGAAGCGCTGGCCGAAGAGGCGCAGGCTGCCGCTCGTGATCGGCATGAACATCACGTCGTCCTGGTCCTGGCCCATCGGGCTCGCGCCGCGCTCGCTCATCACGCCGACCACCTGGAAGAGCACGTTGTTGACGAGCACGTACTTGCCGACGGGATCGACGGCGGGGAAGAGGTTGGTGGCGACCGTCTGGCCGAGCACCACCACGCTCGCGTAGCCCGCCACGTCGGCGGCGCTGAAGAAGGTGCCGCGCGCCACCGGCCAGCTGCGCGCGAGCGGGAAGTCGGCCGACGTGGCGGTCGCCTGCGTCTGCACGTCGGAGTCGCCGAAGCGCGCGGTCACGCCGCCGCCGATCTCGGGCACGGCGGCGAGTACGTTGGGCAGCGCGGCGATCGCCGTGGCGTCCTCCGGAACCAGCGTCGCGACGTTCGCGCCCTGGCCGCGCGCGTTTGGCGCGCCCGGGCGAACCAGGATCAGGTTGGTGCCCATGGCGCTGATGCGGTCGAGCACCGACTGCTTCGCGCCGTCGCCGACGGCGAGCATGGCGATCACCGAGCCGACGCCGATCACGATGCCGAGCAGCGTGAGCACGGTGCGGAAGAGATTCGCCCGCAGCGCGCGCGCCGCCGTCTTCACCGCGACCAGGGAGTCGGCGATCACGGATGCGCTCTGCTTCGTTTCCGACTTCGGCGCGCGCGCCGTCGCTTTTGCGGAAGCACCGGGGTCGGCGACGATCCGCCCGTCGCGGATCTCGATGCGCCGCTGCGCCTGCGCCGCTACTTCGGCCGAGTGGGTAATGACGATGACCGTATGCCCGCGGCGCGAGAGCTCGGCGAGCAGCGCCATCACCTCGACGCCGCTCGCGCTGTCGAGCGCGCCGGTCGGCTCGTCGGCGAGGATGACCTGGCCGCCGTTCATGAGCGCCCGGGCGATCGACACGCGCTGCTGCTGGCCGCCGGAGAGCTGATTCGGCCGATGGTGAAGACGCTCGCCCAGGCCGAGCCGTTCCAGCAATTGTTTCGCTCTCATGCGGCGTTCGGCGGGAGGCTGTCCAGAATAGAGCGCCGGCACCTCGACGTTCTCGAGCGCGGTGTCGGTCGGGATGAGGTTGTAGCTCTGGAAGACGAAGCCGAATGCCTCGCGGCGAAGCCGCGCCAGCTCGTCGCGATCGAGGCCGGAGACGTCGCGCCCGAGGAAGCGGTAGGTGCCGCTGGTCGGCCGGTCGAGGCAGCCGAGGATGTTCATCAGCGTCGACTTGCCCGAGCCCGAGGCGCCCATGATGGCGACGAACTCGCCGGCGTGGATGCTGAGCGAGAGGCCGTGCAGCACCTCGACCGCGAGCTCGCCGCTCGCGTAGGTCTTGGTGACGTTCTCGAGCTGGATGAGCGGGGTCATAAGCGCGGCCCGAAGCGCGGGGTTCTCCCGGAAGCGTTGCTCATCGAAGCTCGAAGGCCCGCGACGACTCGCTCTCCGGGCTGGAGGCCGGCGAGCACCTGCGCCGCGACGCGGGTGGTAAGGCCGAGCTGCACGCGCCGATCTTCAATCTGGTTGTTTTCGTTCAAAACTCGGACTGACCCGTTGTTCACCGCGGCGAGCGGCACGGTCAGCGCGTCCTCGGCGTGCGCGACGACGAAGAACACCTGCGCGGTCATCTGCGTCATCAGCCGGCCGGCGTCGTTCGGCACGTCGAAGAGCGCGTCGTAGAGCACGACGTTGTTGACCAGCGTCGGCGTCGGGTTCACCTGGCGCAGCTTGCCGGTCCAGCGCTGCTCGCCGCCGCCCAGGGTCTTGAAGTAAACCTCCATGCCGAGCTGCAGGCGCGAGACGTCGGCTTCCGAGACTTGCGCGTCGACCGTCATGGTGGAGAGATCGGCGATGCGCAGGATGATCGGCGCCTGCTGGTTGGCGTTCAGCGTCTGGCCTTCCTTCGCGGTCTGCGAGACCACGGTGCCGGCCATCGGCGCATAGATCCTGGTGTAGCCGAGGCTCGCCTGGTCGCCGCGCAGCGTCGAGCCGGTCTGCTGGATCTGCGCCGTGAGCGCGTCGAGCTGCGCCTGCGCGACGCGCTCGGCGGCCTGCGCGCTTTGCACCGCGTCGGTGGTCGTCGCGTCGGCCTTCATCAGGTTCTGCTGGCGCGTCAGCTGCTGGCGGGAAAGCGCAAGCTTCGCCTGCGCCTCCGCGCGCTGCGCGTTGAGATTGCGCAGCTGCGCCTGGTCGGCGTCGACCCGGCTGCGGTAGACGGTCGGGTCGATCTCGGCGAGCAGGTCGCCCTTCTTCACCACCGAGCCGACCCGGATGTGCAGCTTCTGCAGCTGGCCGGAGACCTGCGTGCCGACGTCGACGTAGTCGCGCGGCTGCAGGGTGCCGGTCGCGGTGACCACGTCCTCGAGGTCCGTGCGTTTGGCCACCGCGGTAGCGAAGCGGTCGGTGCCGGCGCGCGACGCCGACCACGCCTGCCAGCCAAACAGGCTGGCGGAGAGCGCGATCAGCGCCGCGACGCCGAGCGCGCCGAGCTTAGTGGCGCGCTTCAAGGCGTTCCTTCACCTTCGCGCGCTGCTCGGGCGTCAGCAGCTGGCTCACGCGCTGCATCGTCTGGGCGCGAAGCACGGCGAGCTGCGTGACGGCCTTGCCTTGCGCTTCGGCCGCCGCCTGCACGCGGTTGGCGTCGTACTGGTCGCCGGTCGCCGCCTGCGCCAGGTCGCGGCGCGCCTGGCCGATGGCCTTCATCTGCTCGCGCATCGCCGGCTGCTGCTCGTGGAAGATCTTGAACACCTGGTCGCGCTGCGCCTCGGTGAGGTCGAGGCCGCGCAGCCGCATCATCGGCCTTTCGTGCCCGTAAAACCCACCACCCGGTGCGGCATACGCGACGCCGAGGGCGAGGCTGCTGGCAACGAGGAAACCGGCGACGGCTTTCTTGCTGATCGTGGACATCTTTGACTCCTTTAGCAATTGGGGGACTGCGGTAGCGACTATCAGTCCGCAGCGCCTAAAGCACGGTAAGCGTGGGTAAAGCTGGGTAAAGACGGCGGACCGCGCAGGGGCGCTGGTTATCATCGCGGCCATGGCGACCCAGGTCCTGCTCGCCGACGACGACGTGGAGCTCTCGGGCATGCTCAAGGAGTACCTCGAGCGCGAGGGCTACGCCGTCACCGCGGTGCACGACGGCGAGGCGGCGGTGCGCCTCGCGCCGGGATTCCAGATCGTGGTGCTCGACGTGATGATGCCGAAGCTGGACGGCATCGAGGCGCTGCGTCGCATCCGCCAGGCGAGCCGCGTGCCGGTGATCATGCTGACGGCGCGAGGCGACGATGTCGACCGCATCGTCGGCCTCGAGCTCGGCGCCGACGACTACGTGCCGAAGCCCTGCACGCCGCGCGAGCTCGCGGCGCGGCTGCGCGCCATCCTGCGCCGCACTCAGCCCCAGGCGGCCGAGGGGCCGCTCGGCGTCGCGAGCCTCGTGCTCTGGCCCGAGAAGCGCCGCGCCGAGTGGAAGGGCCGTGCGCTCGACCTGACGAGCACCGAGTTCAACCTGCTCGAAGTGCTGATGAGGCACGCCGGCCGGGTGGTGAGCAAGAAGGAGCTCTCCGAGGTCGGCCTCGGCCGGCCGCTCGCGCGCTTCGACCGCGCGATCGACGTGCACCTCTCCAGCATCCGCCACAAGCTGGGCGAAGGCGGCGCGCTCATCCACACCGTGCGCGGCGTCGGCTATCACATGGCCAGGGAATGAGCGTGGGACGGCTTTTCTGGAAGATCTTCTTCGCCTTCTGGCTCACGCTCGTCGCCGCGGCGGTGATCTCCGGCGCGCTGGTCGCCCTGGAGCGCCGCGCACGCGAGGCCGAGCCCCCCGAGCTCGCCCTCGGCGTGCCGCAGCGCCTTGCCACCGACCTCGCCGCCGCGACGCTGGAGCACGGCGGGACCGAGGCGCTGCGAGGCTGGATGCGCGACGCGAACGAGCGCGGTCGGCCGCTGCCGCTCTATGCCGTCGACTCGGCGGGGCACGATCTCCTCGGCCGGCCCGTGCCGCAAGCGGCGCTCGCGCAGGCGCGCGAGGTCGCCGCCGATCCCGGAGCGCGCGGCGTGCGCCTCGCGAAGGCGCCCGGCGGCGAATCGTTCGTGCTCTTCGTGCCTTTCACCGGACGGCCGGTCCGTCCGCCGGTGCGCCCACCGGCATGGATGATGCTCGTGATCGGCGCTGCGGCGAGCCTCGCCGTGAGCGCGATCCTCGCCTGGTACCTGACGCGGCCGATCCGCGCGCTCCGGCTCGCCTTCGAAGCCGCGGCGAGCGGCCGACTCGACACGCGCGTCGGCCCGCGCATGGGACGGCGCCGCGACGAGATCGCCGACCTCGGCCGCGATTTCGACCGCATGGCGGCGCAGCTCCAGGCGCTCATCGGCGCGCAGCGCCGGCTCCTGCACGATGTGTCTCACGAGCTGCGCTCGCCGCTCGCGCGGCTCGAGGCGGCGATCGGCCTGCTGCGGCAGGATCCGCGGCGGCTGGAAGCGTCGCTGGAGCGCATCGAGCGCGAGGCGGCACGGCTCGACGAGCTGGTCGGCGAAGTGCTGACCCTCGCGCGCCTGGAGACCGGGTCGCACCGCTCGCTTCGAGAGGAGGTCGATCTCGCGGATCTCGTGGCGAGCATCGGCGAGGACGCGCGCTTCGAGGCGGAGGCGAACTCGCGCCGCATCCGCCTCGAGGTGCCCGAGAAGGTGCTCGTGCACGGCAATGCCGAGCTGCTGCATCGCGCGGTGGAGAACGTGGTGCGTAACGCCGTGAAATACACCGCCGAAGGCAGCGAGGTCTCGGTGGTGCTGCGCGCCGAGGCCGAACGCGCGCTCCTTACGGTCACCGACCAGGGCCCCGGCATCGCCGAGCCCGAGCTGCGGCGGATCTTCGAGCCGTTCTATCGCGTCGCGGGGCAGGGCGGCAAGGGTTTCGGCCTCGGCCTCGCCATCGCCCAGCTCGCGGTGCAGGCGCACGGCGGCACGATCCGCGCCGCCAACGCGCCGCGCGGCGGCCTGACCGTCGAGGTCGAGCTGCCGCTCAGAAGATCAGCTTGAAGAAGTTTCGCGTTTCGTCTTGGCCGGCGTGGGGCAATGCGCGCGCGAGCTGCGGTCGGGCCGCCGGCACTCGGTGTCCTCGCGGCCTGCTTCGAGATCGGCCTCGGCGCGCTTGATGATGCCGCGCGGCGTGCGCGTGGCGGCGAAGCCGCGCAGCGGCCTGGGCGTTTTGCGGCTCACGGAAAGGTGCCTCGCTTGCCCTTCTTCATCGAGTCGGTCTTGTGGTCCGAGCCGATGTGCAGCCGCTCCTGATTCTGCCTGAGCTTCTCGGCATTCACGTTGCCCGACGGATCGAGCGCATCGGCGGGGCTGCGCCGTCCCGGCGTTCCGGGCAGCTCGCGGCGGCGTCCCTGCTCCACGGCGCGCTGCTGGTCGATCTCCGAACCCTTCGGTTTTTCGCTCATGCGTCCTCCATTCGGTTATGCCGTAGGCGGAGCAAGCGGCGGACCCGGCACATAGATCCGCTCGTCAGCTGTGCGCCGGGCCTACGGTATCGGCGGCGTGAGCGCCGCGCTCGCCTAGGGGCTGGCGCTTCCCCACGGTGGTGTCCTTGCGCGTCTGCCGCTCGATCTCGGCGTTGACCTCGGCGCCGATCAGCACCGCGTAGGCAGAGAGCAGGAACCACATGAGCAGGATCACGACCGCGGCCATCGACCCGTAGGTCTTGTTGTAGTTGCCGAAGCTCGTGACGTACCAGGAGAAGAGCGCCGAGCCGATGAGCCAGAGAAAGAGCGCCAGGCCCGCGCCCCAGGAAAGCCATTGCCACTGCGGCTCGTCGCGGCTGGGCCCATAGCGGTACATAACGGCGATGCCCACCCACGCCAGCGCGGCAACCACCGGCCACACCGCCCAGCGCGCCACCTGCGCCAGCATCCCGAGGCCGAGGAAGCCGATCACGGCGGGCAGCACGACGACGAGCGCGATCGCCGCGATCGTCGCGACGATCAGGCCGAGCGTGAGGGCGAGGGCGAGCGCGGTGAGCTTGAAGAAGCCGCGCTTTTCCCGCTCGTCGTAGGCCACGTTGAGAGCTTCCATCAGCGTCTTCACCGCCGACGAAGCGCTCCAGAGCGCGACGACGATCCCGCCGGCGACGCCGATGCCGAGGGCTGCCTGGTCGGTTTGCGTGAGGTCGCGCAGCTCGCCGGCGAGCAGCTGGACGGCCTGCGCGGGGAGCAGGCCGCGCAGCGCCTCGACCTGCTGCGTGACCTGGTCCGGATTGAACGCGAGGCCGTAAAGCGCGACGAGCGCGGTGAGCGCCGGGAAAATCGAGAGCAGACCATAGAACGCCACGCCGGCGGCGATGATCGACAGCCGGTCCTCGCCGACCTTGCCCTTCAGGCGCCAGAGGATGTCCTTCCAGCCGGCCTTCGGGATATCTCGGGGGCGCTCGGCCGAGCGGCCGTGCGTGTCGTGCTCGTAGGTCGCGGAGGCCATGGCGCTAGGCCGCTGCAAGCGCTATTCCACGTCGATCACGCGACCAGGCGTACGGCGCTGCGCCTCGCGATGGCGCGCAGCTCGGTCTCGTACCGATCGAGCATCGGCTCGAGGAGCAGGCGCGCTCGTGCGCTCGCGCGCACAAGGTGGCGATCCAGCAGGCGCGCGCGGCGGGCGGCGCTCGAGAGCGCGCTTTCGTCGCCGTTTGCGACGAGGAATCCCGACCGGCCGTCTTCCACGATCTCGGCGAGCGCGCCGTTCGCGTAGCCGACGACCGGGCAGCCGGCAAGCTGCGCCTGCGCGGCGAGCGAGTCGAACGAGCTCGCCGAGCCGGATGCGACCACGACGGCGCAATGGGCGAGCTTGCGCCACAGCGCTTCCCGCGTCCGTTCGATTGCGCCGAGCATGACGATGCCCAGCCCCGCGCGCAGTGCCGCCATCGCTCCCACCCGGTCCGCGACGAGCGCCACGGGCCGAACCACCGCCGGCGGCAGCGGCAGCGTCGGCACGCCGCCCGGGATGATCCGAACCCGCTCCAATCCGGCGGCCTGCCACTGGCGAGCCGAGAACGCGGAAGGCGCGGCGAACCACGCCTGGGAGCGCAGGCACGCCTCGATCAGCGCCCGGCTCGGGGCAACGTGCAGGGTGTGAAGGACAGGCAGATGGTCGGCGAGCGCGAACGCCTCGCAATCGCCGGCATGCTGGCTCACTACGTCGGGAGCGTCGGCGCGAAGCCGCCTGAACGTCCGCACGAATCCCGGTTCACCTCGGTAGATCCGTATGCGATGTCCGCGCTGCGCAAGCCCCGAGGCGAGATCTTCCGCGATCGGGCAGCCGGCGCCGCCGGACGAGACGATCGCGATACTGAGAGGGCGGGGCTGCGGCATCCCCCCTACGGAGCAATGGTTGTACCGGCGCCCGGAAGCTCGTCGAAGCGCGGGTCGGTCGTCTCGCCGTCGTAGGCGTAGGTGTGTCGCGCGCCGCGCATTCGGCGCAGCCGCCGCGGGTCGAGATCGAAGTAGAGCGGCATGCGGTCGCCGGCCATGTTCACCCACTCGAGCACCGCCTTCGGCTGCTCGTCGAAGAAGACGAGCTCCGAGACGCGCCGGAAGCGCTGGTTTCCGATGCGATGGCGGTGGATGACCTTGAGCCGGACGCGCCGCACGGCCCTGCGTTCGCTGCGGGCCATGGCATGCTTGGTGCAAGGCACATGCCATGGCACGCCGGAAGAAAGCCGGGAAGCGGCGCTGGTCGCAGCGCGTCACCGAGAAAAGCAACGCGCTCGACCTTCGGGGCGGCGTCTTCAGGCTGCGCGACCCGAAGGCGATCGCTCGCTCGCTGAAGCGCTCGGCCGAGCATAGCCGGCGGCGCAAGAGCGATCCCTACCGCTCCGCGATGTCGATGCTCACGTTCTACATCAACCGCGCCGGGAAGAATCTCGGCGCACGGCAGCGGCGTACGCTGGAGCGCGCGAAGGACGCGCTTCGCTCCGAGTTCGGCCGCGCCTAGCGCGGCGGCAGCTCGGCGCTCAAGTCGACGCGCCGCTCGGGCGCAAAGCAGGCGATGCGCTCGGCGCGCGTTCTGGCGCTCGCGCAGGCCCTGTCCGGTTCGCCCGCGCCGGCGGCCGCCACGTCGATGCGCGAAGGATCGATGCCGAGCGCGACGAGCCGGTCGCGCACCGCTTCGGCGCGCTTCCAGGAAAGGCCGAGGTTGTAGCCGGCCTCGCCCACCGGGTCGGCATGCCCGGTGAGGCGGATGACGGTGGCGTGCTTCAGCTTGTCGGCCTCGAGCGGAGCCAGCGCGTCCTCGGCGAGCCCGGCGCTGTCGAAGCCGAATCGCAAGGTTGCGTCGTAGGCTTGCGGCTTGGGCGCGGTAGCCCCGGCCATCGCCGGAACGACCGGCACGGCCGGCACGCCGGGAAGGCCGACGTAAGCGATGTTGTTCGCCTGCAGGTCGTAGCGGACCAGGAGCCGCTCGGCGCCCGCGTCGACTTCGAGCGTCGAGCGCTCGGCCGGGGCGATGCTGACCTTGATCGGCTTGCCGTCGGTGAGCCCGATCAGCGCCTCGTAGATGGCGTTGCGGCCCGCGCCGTCGGCGACCTTCAGCCGCTCGCGCAGCTCAGGGGCGAGGCGCACGTTCTCGCTCAGGATCGCCGGGGCGGCGCCGGTAATGAAGGCGCTCAGCACGTAGGAGCGCGCGTCGTTCTCGGTGACGTTCTGGGCTTGGGCGGCGCCGCTCAGCAGCGCGGCGGCGCCGAGGGCACGCAGCCAGGTCCTCATCGGCCCTCGCTTTTTTATCCCCATAGGAAGGATTGTCGCGGGCCGGCTCGAAACGAGGATCAAAGTCTGTCAGGGCGTCCTTGCGAGCCTTGCAAGCACCCTATCGACCATCACGCCGGAAAGCCCCAAATAGTTCGCGGGGTCGCAGAGCTGTGCGAGCTTCTTCCGGTCGACGTGCTTGGTTATCTCGCCGTCCTGCGCAAGCAGCTCGAGCAGCGGCCGCTCCTGCCGAATCGCCTCCCGGCAGAGGTCGTACACGAGGTCGTGCGCGCGCTGTCGCCCGAGGTAGGGCGCGAGGCCCATCATCACCGCCTCGGAGACCACGAGGCCGTGCGTGATGTCGAGGTTGGCTCGCATGCGCCCGGCGTCGACCTCGAGGCCTGCGAGGATGAAGTTCACCTGCTGCAGCGCGCCCGCGGTGAGGACGAACGCCTCGGGCAGCGCGATCCATTCGATCTCCCAGGGCCCGGTCGAGCGCTCGTGGTCGGCCACTATGGCGTCGAGCAGCGCCGCGACGTGCTGTCGCACCATCGCCGCGCAGGCGTGGATGTAGAGGCACGAGATCGGGTTGCGTTTCTGCGGCATGGTGCTCGAGGAGCCGCGCCCCTGCGCGAAGGGCTCGTAGACCTCGGCGACCTCGGTCTGCATCAGGAGCTTCACGTCCATGGCGATCTTGCCGAGCGTGCCGGTGACCAGGCCGAGGAAGCAGCCGACCTCGGCGACGGTGTCGCGCATCGTGTGCCACGCGATCGGCGGCTGCGCGAGGCCGAGCTCGCGCATCAAGCCCTCCTGCGTCTCGAGCGCGCTTTTGTCGAGCGAGGCGAGGGTACCGGCGGCGCCGGCGAACTCGCCCATCAGCACGCGCGGCTTGAGCTCCTTCAGCCGCTCGCGATGGCGCTCGACGCCGGCGAGGATCGCCGCCATCTTGTAGCCGAACGTGACCGGCACCGCCTGCTGCAGGTTGCTGCGCCCGGCCATCGGCGTGTCGCGATGACGCCTTGCCTGCTGTGCCAGCGAAGCCGAAAGCTTTTCGAGCTCCGCTTCGATGATGGCCAGGCCGTCGCGAATCTGCAGCACAGTGGCGGTGTCGGTAATGTCCTGCGTGGTGGCGCCCCAGTGGCACCACTCGCCCAGGCCTTCGGCGCAGCGCTCGACGATCTGCTGCACCACCGGCAGCACCGGGTAGCCGATGCGCTCGGTCTGCGCGGCGAGCTTCGCCATGTCGATTTTCCCGAGCCGGCAGTTGCGCACGATCTCGTCGGCGGCCTTCTGCGGGATGACGCCGAGGCGCGCCTGCACACGTGCGAGCGCGGCCTCGATCTCGAGGTACTTGCGGGTGCGGCTCTCGTCGGACCACACCTCTCGCATGGCCTGCGTGCCGAAGAGGTTGCCGAAGACGGGCGAGTCGATTGCGCTGGCAGGCATTGCGCCTCCTCATTCCGGGGTCTGCCGTACTTTACCGAGCGACCACCACCGGCAGCGAGGACTGATTGAGCGCGCCGGCCACGAGGACCTCGGCCCGCGAGCGTCGCGCTTCTCCGAGCAGCTCGCTCAGGGGATCGCCGGAGCGAAGACGCAGGCTCACCTGCCAGCCGCGCCGCTCGAGCATCGCCGCAGCGGCGCGCAGGCGCCTTTCCGCGCGCCTGCGCAGCTCGGCGGCCCGGCGCTCGAGCGCCCTGCGCACCTGGACCCGCAGCGACGAGCCGGCGTGCGAGAGCGGCGCCGCAACCAGCGCCTCG
>DASQYN010000415.1:0-4677 GCA_035639215.1 Burkholderiales bacterium | reverse complement strand
GCGTGGCTGTTGAAGAAATCGCCCGTCCTGCTGCCGATTCCGGGCACCCGCGACCTGAAGCACCTCGAAGACAACGTCGCCGCGGCGAAGCTCGAGCTCGCCGACGCGGACTTCGCGAGCCTATGAACGACAGCCAATTCTATGCGCGAACCTTCGCGCTGCTCGCGCTGCTCCTCGTCGCCTACCTGCTCTACCTCGTGCTGGCGCCGTTCTTCGCGCCGATCGCCTGGGCGTTCTTCATCGGCTTCCTCCTGCATCCGACGCACGCCTGGCTCGCGCGCCGGACCGGACGGCCGACCGGCTCGGCGGTGGCCCTCACGGCGGCGACGCTGGTCATTCTGGTCGGCCCGCTCGCCGGCCTCGGCGCGACCTTCGCCGCGCAGGTCGCCGACCTGCTGCGCTATGCGCAGCAGTACGCCACCGAGCACCGGCCGCCCACGCCGCAAGAGCTCGCCAACGTGCCGATCCTCGGCAGCGTGCTCGCCTGGCTCGATGAGACCGCCGGCGTGTCGCTCGCGCAGGTGCAGGGCTGGGTGGTCGACGTCGCTCGCACCGTGCTCGGCTCGCTCGCCACGCTGGGGCGGCGCGCGTTCCTCGGCGCTCTCGGCACGGTGGTCGGCTTTCTCCTGATGCTGTTCATCCTCTTCTTCGCCATCCGCGACGGCCGGGCGATGTTCGCCGCGCTGCGCGAGCTGGTGCCGCTCTCGCGCGAGGACAAGGCGCGGCTCTTCGGCCACCTCGCGTCGGTGCTGCGCGCCATGGTGTACGGAACGGGCGTCACGGCGCTCGTGCAGGGCGCGTTGATCGCCATCGGCTTCGCAGTGCTCGGCCTGCCCTCGCCGATCGTCTTCGGCGTGCTCGCGGCGCTGCTCGCGCTGGTGCCGATGGCCGGAACGCCCGTCGTCTGGGTGCCGGCGGTGGTGGGGCTCGCGCTGCAGGGCCGCTATTACGCCGCCGTGATCATGCTGGTTTGGGGAGGCTTCGTCGTCACCATCGACAACTTCCTGCGCCCCTGGCTCGTCTCCGGGCGCGCGGAAGTCGGCACGCTGACGGTCTTCATCGGCGTGCTGGGCGGCGTGGCGGCGTTCGGGCCGATCGGCATCTTCCTCGGCCCGCTCGTGCTCGCGCTCGCGATCGCGCTGGTGCAGGTCGCGCTCGAGGCGCGGCCGGCCGACGACAGCGGCTAGCCCAGCACCGTGATCGGCTCGCTCGCCTCGCCTTGCTGCCCGGCGTCGTCGACCCACGTGAATTCCAGCTTGCCGCTTTCGCTGGCGACGATCGGGAACTGCAGGTAGGGGTTGGCGGCGATGCCCGGCGACATCTTCGCGCGGAACACCTCGACGCCGTTGTAGCGGCACGCCAGCGTGCGGATGACGTTCTTCGCCACCTTCTTGCCGTCGGCGCCCAGCCGGTAGCCGGTCTCCATCGGATGCTGGATGAGCAGGCGAACGCGGATCACCTCGCCGCGCTTCGCGTCCTTCGGCACCTGGACGCGGGCGACCATCAGCTCGTCTCGTCGACGCAGGCCGACAGCGTCACCTGCACGTGCGCGCTGCCCATCCATTGCGAGCCGTCGGACATCTCGGCGATTGCGGTGACCACCTGGCTGCCCGCCAGGCGCACGCGGGTCGTCACCTCGGCCGCGCCGGAGCGCGGCCCGAAATAGAAGACCGCCATCTCGCGCTCGGGGTTGCGCTCCGAGATGAGCCGGATCGACTTCACGTGATCCGCCTCGCTCATCGGGCTCTCGACGCTCACCTTCATCGGCACCGAGTTGCCGTTGTCGGCGAGCACCGGCAGCTCGAGCTTCACGCGCCCGCGTTGCGGACTTGCCTGCGCGAACGATCGGCCCGTCGCTCCCGCCAGGGGCACAACGGTCAATACGCCGATGAAGCGTCTGCGCTTCACGCGAGCTCGAAGCCCTCCTTGCCGAGCGGCAGCGAGCGCACCCGCTTGCCGGTCGCAGCGAAGAGCGCGTTGCACACCGCCGGCGCGATCGACGCCTGGCCGGGCTCGCCGACGCCGCCCCAGAAGCCGCCGGTGGGCGCGAGCACCAGCTCGACCTTCGGCATCTCGGGAAGCCGCATCACCCGGTAGTCGTTGAAATTGGTCTGCTCGACCCGCCCGTCCTTGATGGTGATGTCGCCCCAGAACATCGCGCTCAGCATGAAGACCGAGCTGCCCTGCATCTGCGCGAGCACGTTGTCGGGGTTGACCACGTAGCCGCAGTCGACGCCGAGCACCAGGCGCTTGATGCTGACCTGGTTCTTCTCGTTCACCGAAAGCTCGCACACCGCGCTGGTATAGCTGCCGTAGGCTTCGGTCACCGCGATGCCGCGGTACACGTCCTTGGCCGGCGGCGTGCCCCACCCCGCCGCCTTGGCGGTCGCGTCGAGGATCTTGCGCTCGCGCGAGCTCTCGGGCAGCAGCGCCCGGCGATATTCGTACGGGTCCTTTCCCGCGGCATGCGCGAGCTCGTCGACGAACGACTCTCGCATGTACGGGTTCTGCGAGTGCCCCACCGTACGCCAGAAGCCGACCGGCACGTGGGCATTGCGCTGCGCATATTCGGCACGGAAGTTGGCGATCTCGTAGGGCTGGTCGAAGATTGCCGCAACGGCCTGCGGATCGATCCCGTCCTTGAGCGGCAGCTTCAGCAGCGTGGCAATGATCGAGGGCGCGGCGACGCGCGCGTCCAGCGCAACCGGCTTCCCGTCCTCGCCGAGCGCGGCGCGGAAGCGGATCATGCTCATCGGGCGATAGAAGTCGTGCTGCATGTCTTCCTCACGCGTCCAGAGCGTCTTCACGGGCGTGCCTTCCATGGCCTTGGCGATCTCCACGCCCTGGCGCACGAAGTCCTGCGCGCCGCCGCGCCGTCCGAAGCCACCGCCGTTCTGGACGCGATGCACGTAGACGTTCTCGAGCGGCACGCCGGCGGTCGCCGCCGCGGCCGCGTGCGAGGCCTCGGCGTTCTGGGTCGAGGTCCAGACGTCGACCCGGCCTTCCTTGATGAGCGCGGTGCAGCCCATCGGCTCCATCGTGCAGTGCGCGAGGTAGGGCGTGTAGTACTGCGCCTCGATCACCTTCGCGCCTTTTAGCGCGCCTTCGACGTCGCCCGCCTTCTTCGCCACGACTACGTCGTCCTGCGCGTCGAGCCCGGCCCGCAGCAGGTCCTTGATCGTGTCGGTCGTTGCCGTCCCGTTCTGCCCGAGCTCCCATTCCACCGGAAGCGCCTTCAGCGCTTCCTTGGCGCGCCACCAGTTATCGGCGACCACGGCCACGTAGTCGTCGAACTTGAGCACCTTGGCAACGCCGCGCCGCCCCTGGATCTTCGCTTCGTCGACCGACTTCACCTTGCCGCCGAATACCGGGCACTGCGCGACCGCGGCGTACGCCATGCCGGGAAGCTGGGCATCGATGCCGTAGCGGATGCGCGCCGTGACGATGTCCGGGATGTCGACGCGCGGGATTGGCTTGCCGGCGATCGTCCAGTCCTTCGGATCCTTGAGCGGCGGGTTCTCCGGCGGCGTCATCTTCGCCGCGGCGTTGGCCACTTTTCCGAAGCTCGTCTTCTTGCCGCCCGGGCCGGTAATCACCCCGCTCGCCACCTTGCATTGCGAGGCATCGACGCCCCAGCCCTTGGCCGCCGCGGCGACGAGCATCTCGCGCGCCTGCGCGCCGCCCTTGCGCAGGTACTCCTGCGAGAAGCGGATGGTGCGGCTGCCCACAGAAGCCATGTCGCCCCAGATCCGCTTGCGGCGCACCTGCGCATTGGTGTCGGCGTACTCGATATGCACTTTCTTCCAGTCGCAGCCGAGCTCTTCGGCGACGAGCTGCGCTGCGGAGGTCATGCTGCCCTGGCCCATCTCCGAGCGCGCGTAGCGGATGATCACCCGATCGTCGGGCCGCACCAGTACCCAGGCGTTGATCTCCGGCGAGAGAACCTGCTGCTGCGCCGCGGAAAAGGGCACATGGAAGCCGACCGCCAGGCCTCCGCTGACGGTGGCGGAGATCTTCAGGAATTCGCGTCGTGTCGTCATGGCGCGCTCCTAGGCTTTGAGCTTCTTCGCGGCCGCGTGGATGGCCGGGCGAATCCGGGCGTAGGTGCCGCAGCGGCAGATGTTGGTCATCGTGTCATCGATGTCCTTGTCCGTCGGACTGGGATTCTTGCTGAGGAGCGCCACCGCCGCCATGATCTGCCCACCCTGGCAGTAGCCGCACTGCGGAACCTGATGGTCGATCCAGGCCTGCTGCACCGGATGCAGCTTCCCCCGCTGCGCTAGGCCTTCGAGCGTGACGACCCGCTTGCCCGCCGCCGCGGATACCGGGAAGGAGCAGGAGCGTACGGCCTCGCCGTTCACGTGCACGGTGCAGGCGCCGCATTGCGCGATGCCGCAGCCGAACTTCGGTCCCTTGATGTCCAGCACGTCGCGCAGCACCCACAACAGCGGCATTTCCGGCTCGACGTCCGCCTCGCGCGGACGCCCGTTGACAGTCAGCTTGATCATTCCGGTCTCCTCCGTCAGGCGGCTAATGTAATCCAGAGGAGGGCGTGTTGCATGGGTTCGCGCGCGCCTCCATCAGCGGTTTCGCGTCGATCTTCCAGTGCAAACGGTAGGTGCGGACGCCCTCGTGCACCTCCGGGGAGAACTGGATGCGGCCGGGGATTAGCTGACG
>DASQYN010000414.1:0-4370 GCA_035639215.1 Burkholderiales bacterium | reverse complement strand
AAGCGCGTAATAATACCCGATTGCACGCGGCGTTTTGATCCGATCTCGATGGGCGAAATCATACCGTTTCCTGCCGATAGCGTCGTCACCTTCGACGGCAGCCCCTATCGGCTGCACCAGCCGTTCCTGCCGGCCGGCGACCAGCCCGAAGCCATCGCCCGCCTGGTGGAAGGCATCGAGGACGGGCTCGCTTTCCAGACCTTGCTAGGGGTGACCGGATCCGGCAAGACCTTCACGATGGCGAACGTGATCGCGCGGCTCGGCCGCCCGGCCCTGGTGCTGGCGCCGAACAAGACGTTGGCGGCGCAGCTCTACAGCGAGTTCCGCGAGTTTTTCCCGGAGAACGCGGTCGAATATTTCGTCTCGTACTACGACTACTACCAGCCGGAGGCCTACGTCCCGGCACGCGATCTCTACATCGAGAAGGATTCGTCGATCAACGAGCACATCGAGCAGATGCGCCTGTCCGCGACCAAGTCGCTGCTCGAGCGGCGCGATACCGTGATCGTCGCCACGGTGTCGGCGATCTACGGCATCGGCGACCCTTCCGAGTATCACGGCATGATTCTGCACGTGCGCCAGGGCGAGAAGATGGGGCAGCGCGACGTGCTGGCGCGCCTCGTGGCTATGCAATACACGCGCAGCGAGCTCGATTTCCGCCGCGGCACGTTCCGGGTGCGCGGCGACGTCATCGACGTCTTCCCGGCCGAGCACGCGGAGCACGCCATCCGGATCTCGCTCCTGGACGACGAGGTCGAGAAGCTGGAGGTGTTCGACCCGTTGACCGGCCGGGTGCTGCACCCGATGGCGCGCTTCACCGTTTATCCGTCCAGCCATTACGTGACGCCGCGCGAGACCACCTTGCGGGCCATCGACGCCATCAAGATCGAGCTGCGCGAGCGCATCGATTTCTTCCAGAAGGCCGGGCGGCTGGTCGAAGCGCAGCGCATCGAGCAGCGCACCCGATTCGACCTCGAGATGCTCGCCGAGCTCGGCTTCTGCAAGGGCATCGAAAACTACTCGCGCCATCTTTCCGGGCGCAAGGCGGGCGAGCCGCCGCCGACGCTCATCGATTACCTGCCGGACGATGCGCTGATGATCGTCGACGAGAGCCATGTCACGATCCCGCAGCTCGGGGGCATGTATCGCGGCGACCGCTCGCGCAAGGAGAACCTAGTCGAGTACGGTTTCCGGCTGCCTTCGGCGCTCGACAACCGGCCGCTGCGCTTCGACGAGTTCGAGAAGGTGGTGCGCCAGACCGTGTTCGTCTCCGCGACGCCGGCGGACTACGAGCGCGAGAAGTCGGGCGATGCGATCGTCGAGCAGGTCGTGCGGCCGACCGGGCTCATCGATCCCCAGGTCATCGTCCGGCCGGCGTCGACCCAGGTCGACGACCTGCTCTCGGAAATCAACCTCAGGATCAAGAAGAACGAGCGCGTGCTGGTCACCACGCTCACCAAGCGCATGGCCGAGGAGCTCACCGACTACCTTGCCGAGCACGGCATCAAGGTGCGTTACCTGCACTCCGAGGTGGAGACGGTGGAACGGGTCGAGATCATCCGCGATCTGCGCCTGGGCGAGTTCGACGTGCTGGTCGGCATCAACCTCCTGCGCGAAGGCCTCGACCTGCCGGAGGTCTCGCTGGTCGCCATCCTCGACGCCGACAAGGAAGGCTTTCTGCGCTCCGAGCGATCGCTTATCCAGACGATCGGCCGGGCGGCGCGGCACATCAACGGCACCGCCATTCTCTACGCCGACCGGGCGACCGAGTCGATCAAGAAGGCGATCGACGAGACCGAGCGTCGCCGCGCGAAGCAGGTCGCCTACAACGCGGCGCATGGCATCACGCCCAAGGGCGTGATGAAGCGCATCAAGGACCTGATCGACGGCGTCTACGACCCCAGCGAGATGCAGGCGGCGCAGGAGGAAGCGCGCTACGAGGCGATGAGCGAGAAGCAGCTCGCGCGCGAGATCAAGGCGCTGGAGAAGAAGATGCTCCAGCACGCGAAGAACCTCGAGTTCGAAGAAGCCGCCAGCGCGAGGGACCGCCTCGCCGAGCTGAAGAAGAAGGCCTTCGGAGTGGCGCTCGCCTCCGAGTGAAAGCGGCGGACCTGGCCATCGCGGCGCTGCTGACGGCGCTGGCCGCGCCCGCCGGGGCGCAAGGCGCGCCGGCGGTCACGGTGAGCGGGCTGCGCAACCCGGTCGACAAGTCGTATCGCGAGATGGCGAAGGGCATGACGCTCTTCGAGGAGCTGCACGCCATGGCGCCCGCCGCATCGCTGCGCTACCGCCTGTGGCCCCGCAAGCCGGACACCGACATGCGCGGCATCGAGCTCGCGCTCGTGGGCGATAGCTTCGAGGTGCCGGTGCCGGTAGCGGCGGATAGGACGTTCACGCTCGGACGCTATGCCAAAGCCCTGGCCGAAGACGCATCGGTGAGGCCGAACCGCAGGGCCGACAGCATGACCTGGCGAGTCGACATCCGTACGCCGGGGCTGCCCGCGGACCAGCGCCGCCTCGGCGACCTGCGCCTGGAATGCCGGGTCGGAATGGCGGCGGGACTGGTTTCCCATTACCCCTCGCTGCTCGAGCGGATCATGGATCGCGTGCTCGGCGCCGCCAGCTTCTGCGATCAGCGAGAGCCGCCGTATCTTTTCTTCGCCGATCGCCCGCTTTTCAGTGTCACGCTGGACGCCGGAGGCCGGCGTCGCAGGCTCGCCGCCGGCGAGCTCTATGCCGGGCTGGTCATCGGCCGCGTGGCCGAGAAAGAGCTGTACTACTGCGACTGCGAGGCGCTGCTCGAGCAAGCCTACTATGTCCCGCTCGGCGATCGCAGCTGGCCCGACGAGACGCGGGTCGAGCTCGAATACATGGATGGCCCGCCGCGCGCCGCGGCGAGCGACGCGAACGGCGACGAGACGGACTACAACGCGCTGCTCGGAAGCAGCAAGCGAGAAATGTCAGCGTGGTTCGGCAAAGCGGCCGTCGCGCGCTTCGACGACGGCCAGGAGATCTGGGCTTATCAGTTCGGCTCCCAGGAACGTCGCCTCGACGCGCCGGAGCTCGTCGTGCTTTTTGATCGCTCTGGCAGGGCCGCAAAAGTGCGCTTCCGGGGCGGCTCATGAAGGTCCTGTTCGTCTGCACCGGCAATATCTGCCGCTCGCCGACAGCCGAGGGCGTGCTGCGTTCGCTCGCCGAAAGGCACAAGCTCGAGCTCCAGGTCGAATCTCGCGGGACGCACGACTACCATGTCGGTGAGCCCCCCGATGAGCGGGCGCAGCGCCATGCCCTCCGGCGTGGCTACGATTTGAGCCGCCAGCGCGCCCGGCACGTGACGGTCGAGGACTTCGCCATCTTCGATCTGGTCGTGGCGATGGACCGAGGTCATTTGCGCCTGCTCGATCGCGCCTGTCCGCCCGAGCACCGCCACAAGCTGCGGCTTTTCCTGAGCGGCGCGGACGTGCCCGATCCCTATTACGGCGGACCGGAGGGCTTCGAAGCCGTGCTGGATGTCGTCGAGGAGGGGTGCAAGGCCCTTCTCGACGACATTAAGGACGCCATTTCCTAGTCTCCGGCCGCTATTTCCTGGTCTCGATCTGCACTAGCTCGCCTTCCTGCGGCGCCGACTTCGCGCGCTCGTGGCGCGGCCGACCCGCGGGCGAGGCGTCTTCCATTACGGGCGCCTGGACCGGGACCTTGGAGCGATCGGTCTCGATCATCACCAACCCGGCGCTCTCGAGAAGCTGCTTGGGATCGATGCGCGGCTCCTCGGCGCGCGGCTCTTCGACGCGCGGCGCAGGCGGCGGCGCGGCTCTCTCTTCGCGTTCCGCGCGCTCGGGCGGCGGGGGCGGCGGTGACGCAATTTCCACGTGCGCTGCCGGCGTCTCGGCTTGCGCCTGCTCGTTGCGCGTCTCGAGCTCGTGGATGCGGCGCTGCTGTTCTACGACCGTGGCGTTGACCGGGGACTGCTCCTCCCTCCGTCCCTCGCCGCGGCCACGCTCGCGACGGTGGCGACGTCCGCCGCGCCGTTGCTCGTCGCCTTCGCGCGGCTGCTGCTGTTGCGCTTGCGGCGATTGCTGTTGGGCTTGCGGCGACTGCTGCTGCTGCGCTTGCGGCTGACGCGGCTGCTGCGGCTGCCGCTGCGGCCTTTGCTGCTGCTGTTGCTGTGGGCGCTGCTGGCCGTTGCCGCGCCGCTGCTCGAGGCGGCCGTGCTGCTGGCGGTCGCCGCGTCCTTCGCGTCCTTCCCGAGCTTCGCCGCGCCGGCCGTCCCGACGGTGCTCGCCACGATGCTCCCGCTGCTCGCGCCGCTGCGCCTCGCGCTGCGGCTGGGGCGCAGGCTGCACGACCGTGGCCGGCTGCGCCGCGGATTG
>DASQYN010000413.1:0-5010 GCA_035639215.1 Burkholderiales bacterium | reverse complement strand
CTGCTGCATCTGCATGGCGACGCCGCTCGTGCACGTCGTCACGCTCGGCTCTGACCGCGGGCTCGCGGGCCGTGAAGCGGCTGGCCTGCTCGCCGTGATGATGGTGTCGGGCATGGCAGGGCGCATCGCCTTCGGGCGAGTCGCAGACCGCGCCGGCAGCCTGACAGCCTACGTTGCGGCGTCCGGCGGGCAAACGCTGCTCGCGTTCCTCTTTCCCTATGCCGATTCCGGCGCGCAGCTCTATATCCTCTCCGCGCTGTTCGGCCTCGTGTTCAGCGGCGCCATGACCTCGTTCCTGCTCTGCGCCCGGGAATACTCCCCCGCGGGCAGAACCGGTCTCTCGATCGGCATCGTCATGCTCTTCGCCTGGCTGGGGATGGCGCTAGGCGCATGGCAGGGCGGCCTGTTCTACGACCTCTGCGGCGACTATTTCCGCTCGTTCGCGAACGCCTCCCTCGCCGGCGTCGCGAACCTGGTGATCCTTGGGCTACTCTATCGGTACGCCCGCCGCGAGCTGCCGGGACGGCTCAGCGCGCCTCTTGAAGGGCCGCAATCCGTGCCTCGATCGGCGGGTGCGTAGCGAAGAGCTGCGCGAGCCCGGATTCGCTCGAGATGCCGAAGGTCTTGACCGCGTCGGGCAGGCCGCCGGTCTGCAGCCCGCCGAGGCGGCGCAGCGCCGCGATCATCGGCTGCGCGGTATGCAGCAGATTGGCCGAGCCGCGGTCGGCGCGGAACTCGCGGTAGCGCGAGAACCAGGCGACGATCGCCGAGGCGAGGATGCCGAACACGATCTGCGACACGATCATCGTGATGTAGAAGCCGGGGCCGACGCCGCGCTCGGTGCGGAACACCGCCTTGTCGACGATGAAGCCGACCACGCGCGAGAGGAAGAACACGAACGTGTTGAGCACGCCCTGGATCAGGGTCAGCGTAACCATGTCGCCGTTCGCGACGTGGCTGATCTCGTGGCCGAGCACCGCCTCGACCTCCTCCTTGCTCATTGACTGCAGCAGGCCTGTCGAGACGGCCACCAGCGCCGAGTCCTTGAAGGCGCCGGTGGCGAAGGCGTTGGGCGGGCCTTCGTAGATCGCCACCTCGGGATGGCCGACGCCGGCCGCGTCGGCGAGGCGATGCACCGTCTGGACCAGCCAGTACTGCGAGCTGCCTTCGGAGCCGTCGATCGTCTGCCCGCCCACCGACATCTTCGCGATGAACTTGGACATGAGCAGCGAGATGAAGGCGCCGCCGAAGCCGAACACCGCCGAGAACGCGAGCAGGGACGCGTAGTTGATGCCCTCGGCCATCAGCCAGCGGTCGAGGCCGAGCACACTGACCACGATGGACAGCACCAGCATGACGGCCACGTTGGTCGCGATCAGCAGAAGGATGCGTTTCATAGGGGTTTCTGTGGTTCTCCGTAGTTGCGGCCAAATTGGGGGCGGATGCTACGTTTTCAAGATCGCCCGGGCTCCCTTCTCCGCTATGACATAGGTCGGAGCGTTGGTGTTCCCGGAGGTGATGCGCGGGAAGACCGACGCGTCGACCACCCGCAGCTTCTCCAGCCCACGGACCTTCAGCTCGTCGTCGACCACGGCCATCGCATCGCGGCCCATCTTGCAGGTGCCGACAGGATGGAAGATCGTCGTGCCCAGCTCGCCCGCCGCCTTGCCCAACTCATCATTGTTCGCGATGGATGCGCCGGGCCGGTGCTCCTCCGGCGCGTACTTGGCCATCGCCTTCGCCGCCATGATGCGACGCGTGAAGCGCATGCCGTCCACCGCGATCTTTCGGTCGTCTTCCGTGCTCAGGTAGTTGAGGCGGATCTCGGGGTGCCGAGACACCTCGGGCGACTTGATGCGCACCCAGCCGCGCGAGCTCGGCCGCAGGTTGCACACTGCGGGCGTGATCGCCGCGAAGCTGTGCAGCGGATCGCCGAACTTGTCCAGCGATAGCGGCTGGACGTGCCATTCGATGTTGGCCGTCGGCTGCGAGGCGTCGCTCTTCGCGAAGGCGCCGAGCTGCGAGGGCGGCATGGTGAGCGGCCCGGTGCGCAAGGCGAAGTACTCGAGCGCCATCAGCCCTTTGCCGAGCAGGCTGTTCGCCACGGCGTTCAGCGTCTTGCAGTCGCGTACCTTGTATTGCATGCGGATCTGCAGGTGGTCCTGCAGGTTCTCGCCCACGCCAGGCAGGTCATGGACCACCGGCGTCTGCATCGCTTGGAGGAGCGCACCGGGTCCCACACCGGATAGCTGCAGCAGCTGCGGCGAGCCGATGGCGCCCGCGGCGAGGATCGTCTCGCGCTTCGCTTCGGCGAAGAGCGCCTGGCCGCCTTTGCGCAGCTCGACTCCCTGGGCGGCTTTCCCGTTCATCCTCACCCGGGTGACCAGGCAATCGGTCAGCACCGTGAGATTGGGCCGATGCAGCACCGGACGCAGGAACGCGTTGGTGGCGCTCCAGCGCCGGCCGCGGCGCTGGTTTACCTGGAAGTAGGCGCAGCCGAAGTTGTCGCCGTTGTTGAAGACCTTCACCGGCGGGATGCCGCATTCGGCGGCGGCCTCGCGGAACGCGTCGAGCACGTCCCAGCGCACGCGCGGGTCTTCGACGCGCAGCTCGCCGCCCGCGCCGTAGCCGTCGGCTGCGCCACGCTCGTAATCCTCGAGCGACTTGAAGATCGGCAGGACGTCGTCCCAGCCCCAGCCGCGATTGCCGAGCGCGGCCCAGTGGTCCCAGTCCTCCTTCTGGCCGCGCATGTAGATCATCGCGTTGATGGAGGAGCAGCCGCCCAGCCCGCGGCCGCGCGCGTAGTGGATGGAGCGGCCGGCGAGATGCTCGTCGGGCTCGGTCTTGTAGCACCAGTCGGTGCGCGGGTTGGCGATGGTGTAGAGGTAGCCGACCGGGATGGGAATCCAGAAATAGTCGTCTCGCCCGCCGGCTTCGACGAGGAGCACCTTGCGCGCCGGGTCCCGGCTCAGCCGGTTGGCGAGCAGGCAACCGGCGCTTCCCGCGCCGACGATCACGTAGTCGAAGCTGCCGAGCGGCTGCATCGTTCCCCCGCGCTGTATTGTATGAGCTGCGGTATGAGCCGCGGTATGAGCCGTGTGATGACTCCGGATGCAGATCTGGCCGAGGCGATCGCCGCCGCCAAGGTGGCGCATTTCGATGCCGAGGGCAACGCGTGCGACTACGTGGCGCTCGCCGCTTCGCCGGAGCGCGAGCGCCTCGCCGCGTGCCTCGGCGCCCTGCAGGGCGTCGACATGAAGCGGTTGCGCATTCCGGCGCAAACCGCCCTCTGGATCAACGTGTTCAACGCCGCAGTGCTGCGCGACGCCATCGAGCTCGCCCATGCCGGCCGCGTGCGCGAGGTACAGGCGTTCTTCGAGCGTCCGCGGCTCACGGTCGCCGGCCTCGCTTACTCGCTCGACGATATCCAGCACGGGCTGCTGCGCGGCAACCTGCCCAAGCACGGCCGCCTGCGCGCGCCGATGGGCCGCGACGACCCGCGCCTGGCATACATGCCGCTTGCCTTCGACGAGCGGATCCACTTTGCGCTGCATGCCGCGGCGCGCTCTTCGCCGGCGCTGCAGGTTTTCGAGGCCGGCGCGCTGGAGCGGCAGCTCGAGGCGGCCGCCGCGGCGTACGTCCGGCGAACGGTGCGCGTCGAGCAAGGCGGCGCGGTGCTCGTGGCGCCGCGCCAGTTCCGCTGGTACCCGGCGGACTTCGGCAATGTGCGCGGTATCATCGAGTTCGTCGTCGCGTGGCTCGACGAAGACCTCGTCGCGGCGATCGACAGCAAGCGCGGGCGGGTGAGCCTGCGCTACGCCGACTTCGACTGGACGCTGAACAGGAGATTGCCGTGAACCTCGAACGCTTCGCGAAAGACTGCCACGACATTCTGAAGGCTGACCCCGGCCCCGGCGGACGGCGCAAGGTATGCGCGCTGCTCGAGCAGGTGCTGCGCGACCGCCAGTTCGTCGAGTCCAACGTCAACGACCGCACTTCCGAGCGCCATGTCCTCTACGAGGACCCGGAGCTCGGCTTCTGCATCCTCGCGCACAACTACGGCGGTGCGAAGGACTCGCCGCCGCACGACCACGGACCTTCGTGGGCGATCTACGGGCAGGCGAAGGGCGAGACGCAGATGACCGACTACGAGCGCGTCGCCGAACCGGCGGACGCCAAGCCCGGCAAAGCGAAGGCGCTGCGCACGTACCGGCTGGTCCCGGGCGTCGCGCACCTCTACAACGAGCGCGACCTGCACTCGCCGATGCGCAAGGGCCCGACCCAGCTCATCCGCATCGAGGGCATGAACATGGATCGCGTGAAGCGGGCGAAATTCGAGAAGGTCTGAGATCCGCATCGGCATAGATCTCGGCGGCACGAAGATTGAGGCGATCGCGCTCGACGGCGGGCGCGAGGTGTTCCGCAAGCGCGTCGCCACCCCGAGGGGCGATTACGCCGCGACGCTTTCCGCCATCAAGGACCTCGTGGACGAGGCGGGCGAGGGCAGCGTCGGCATCGGCATCCCGGGCGCGGCGTCGCGCATCACCGGCCTGGTGAAGAACGCGAACTCGACCTGGCTGATCGGCAAACCGCTCAAGCAGGACCTCGAGCGGATGCTCGGGCGGAAAATCCGGGTGGAGAACGATGCGAACTGCTTCGCGCTTTCGGAAGCGCGCGACGGCGCGGGCAAGGGCGCACGCGTCGTCTTCGGCGTGATCCTCGGCACCGGCGTCGGCGGCGGCATCGTCGTCGATGGCAGGGCGCTGGTGGGCCCGAACGCGATTGCGGGCGAATGGGGGCACAACCCGCTGCCGTCGCCCCAGCCGGAGGATCTTCCGCTGCGCCAGTGCTATTGCGGCCACGCCGGCTGCATCGAGACCTATCTCTGCGGCCCGGCGCGCGAGCGCGACAACGACGACGGGCTGTACGAAGAGCGCCTGGCGCGCGCGCTCGGCACGGTGATCAACGTCCTCGATCCGGACGTGATCGTGCTGGGCGGCGGCGTCTCCA
>DASQYN010000412.1:0-8392 GCA_035639215.1 Burkholderiales bacterium | reverse complement strand
ATCTACATGCACCAGGCGGCCCGCACTGCCCCGCTGCCCATGACAGAAGCCGAGCGCAAGGCGCGCGTCGAGCTCGCCGCCTGCTACCGGATATTCGACATGCTCGGCTGGACCGAGATGATCTTCAACCACATCACGCTGCGCGTGCCCGGCCCGGAGCCCAGGTTCCTGATCAATCCGTTCGGCCTGCACTACCGCGAGGTCAAGGCGAGCAATCTCGTCCTCATCGACCTCGAAGGCAACGTGCTGCGCGAAAGCGGCTGGCCGGTGAACCGCGCCGGGTTCGTGATCCATTCGGCGATCCACGGCTCGCACGCCGAGGCGCACTGCGTCATGCACACGCACACGACCAACGGGGTCGCGGTGTCGTGCCTGAAGGACGGCCTCTCCAGCGACAACTTCTATGGCGCCATGCTGCACGAGCGCGTCGCCTACCACGAGCTCGAAGGCGTCACCGTCGACACCGGTGAGCGCGGCCGCATCGTGCGCGATCTCGGCGACAAGGACGTGATGATCCTGCGCAACCACGGCCTGCTTTCCTGGGGACGTACCGTCGCCGAGGCGTATCTTCGCCTTTGGACGCTGCAGCGCGCCTGCGACGTGCAGGTCGCCGCCGGACAGGCGGGTGGCGCGGTCAACCGCCTGTCCCGGCCGGTCATCGATCGGATGCTCGCCGAGTCCGGGCCTGGCGAGAGCCGCACCTGCGAGGACGTGTACGCCGCCCTGGTCCGCATGGTGGAGGCAAAGGATCCGTCTTACCGAGATTGACGTTAACGTAAACGTCAACTAGCCTGCGGCCATGACCGACCTGTCGGATTCGGGCAAGCTCGTTTACAAGACGAAGCACAAGGTGCGCTTCGTCACCGCGGCGAGCCTGTTCGACGGTCACGACGCGTCGATCAACATCATGCGGCGCATCCTCCAGGCCTCGGGCGCCGAGGTGATCCACCTCGGCCACAACCGCTCGGTGGAGGAGATCGTCGGCGCCGCGCTGCAGGAGGACGTGCAGGGCATCGCGGTGTCCTCGTACCAGGGCGGGCACCTCGAGTACTTCAAGTTCATGGTCGACCTGCTGCGCGAGCGGGGCGGCGCGCACATCAAGGTGTTCGGCGGCGGCGGCGGTGTCATCGTGCCGGCCGAGATCGAAGAGCTGCAGCGCTACGGCGTAGCCCGCATCTACTCGCCGGAGGACGGCCAGCGGATGGGCCTGCAGGGCATGATCAACGACATGCTCGCGCAGTGCGACTTCGACCTGCTGCAGTACGCGCCGCGCGAGCTGGAGCCCGGCAATCCTCGGTCGCTCGCGCAGGTCATCACCGCGCTGGAGCTCGGAAATTTCAAAGGGACGATCGAAGGTGGCCACGCGCCGGTGCTCGGCATTACCGGCACGGGCGGCGCGGGCAAGAGCTCGCTCACCGACGAGCTGGTGCGGCGCTTCCGCCTCGATTACGGCGACAACCTGAAGATCGCGGTGCTTTCGGTCGACCCGACGCGGCGCAAGACCGGCGGCGCGCTGCTCGGCGACCGCATCCGCATGAACGCGATCCACCATGCGGCCATCTTCATGCGCTCGCTCGCCACGCGCGAGACCGGGCGCGAGATTTCCGCCGCGACCCGCCAGGCGATCGCCGCGTGCAAGGCGGCGGGCTACGAGCTGGTCGTGGTCGAGACCGCCGGCATCGGCCAGGGCGACGCCGCGATCGTGCCGCACGTCGACCTGTCGCTGTACGTCATGACGCCGGAATTCGGCGCGGCGAGCCAGCTCGAGAAGATCGACATGCTCGACTTCGCCGACTTCGTCGCGATCAACAAGTTCGACCGCAAGGGCGCCGAGGACGCGTTGCGCGACGTGAGGAAGCAGGTGCAAAGAAACCGCGAGGCTTTCCGCGAGCCGCCCGAGGCGATGCCGGTGTACGGCACGATCGCGGCGCGGTTCAACGACGACGGCGTTACCGCGCTCTATCATGCGCTCGCCGCGCGCCTCGTCGAAAAGGGATTGCGCGCCGGCGGCGGCCGCCTGCCGAAGCCGCACGACAAGGCTTCCTCGCAGGTCCACCACCTCATCCCCGCGCGGCGGCAGCGCTATCTGGCGGAGATTGCCGAGACGGTGCGCGGCTACCACGCGCGCGCCGAGAAGCAGGCGCGCCTGGCACGCGAGCGGCAGCAGCTGCTCGCGACGCAGCGCATGCTCGGCGAGCCGCTGCCCGAGGTCGAGAAGCTGATCGCGCAGAAGGAGGGGACGCTCGAGCCGGAAGCGAAGCGGCTCCTCGATTCCTGGCCGGACACGGTGAAGGCGTATTCCGGCGACGAGCACGTGGTGACGGTGCGCGCGCGCGAGATCCGCACTCGCTTGACCCACACGTCGCTCTCCGGGACGCATGTCCCCAAGGTCGCGTTGCCGCGCTTCGAGGATCACGGCGAGCTGCTGCGCTGGCGCATGCGCGAGAACCTGCCCGGCGAGTTCCCGTTCACCGCCGGCGTGTTTCATTTCAAGCGCGAGAACGAGGACCCGACGCGCATGTTCGCGGGCGAGGGCGATCCCTTCCGCACCAACCGGCGCTTCCATCTGCTCTCCCAGGACATGCCGGCGAAGCGGCTCTCGACCGCCTTCGATTCCGTGACGCTCTACGGCTTCGATCCCGACGAGCGGCCCGACATCTACGGCAAGGTCGGCAACTCCGGTGTATCGATCGCGACCCTGGACGACATGAAGGTCCTTTACGCGGGGTTCGACCTCTGCGATCCGGCGACGTCCGTGTCGATGACGATCAACGGCCCCGCCCCGACGATCCTCGCCATGTTCTTCAACACGGCGATCGACCAGCAGCTCGAGCGCTTCGAAAGGGAGACGGGCAGAAAGCCGAGCGAAGCGGAACGGAACGACGTCAAGGCGAAGACGCTATCCACCGTGCGCGGCACCGTGCAGGCCGACATCCTGAAGGAAGACCAGGGGCAGAACACCTGCATCTTCTCCACCGAGTTCTCGCTCAAGGTGATGGGCGACATCCAGGAGTACTTCATCGCGCGCAAGGTGCGCAACTTCTACTCGGTTTCGATCTCCGGCTACCACATCGCCGAGGCGGGCGCCAACCCGATCTCGCAGCTCGCATTCACGCTCGCGAACGGCCTTACCTTCGTCGAGGCGTACCTCGCGCGCGGCATGCAGATCGACGAATTCGCGCCGAACCTGTCATTCTTCTTTTCCTACGGCATGGACCCGGAGTACGCGGTGCTCGGGCGCGTGGCGCGGCGCATCTGGGCGGTGGCGATGAAGGAGCGCTACGGCGCCAACGAGCGAAGCCAGAAGCTGAAGTTCCATTCCCAGACCTCCGGGCGCTCGCTGCACGCCCAGGAGATCGCCTTCAACGACATCCGCACCACGCTCCAGGCGCTCATCTCCACTTACGACCACACCAATTCGCTGCACACCAACGCCTACGACGAGGCGATCACCACGCCGACCGAGGAGTCGGTGCGCCGTGCCATGGCGATTCAGATCATCATCAACAAGGAATGGGGCCTCGCGAAGAACGAGAACCCGAACCAGGGCTCTTTCCTGATCGAGGCGCTGACCGACCTCGTGGAGGAGGCCGTGCTCAAGGAATTCGAGGCGCTTTCGAGCCGCGGCGGCGTGCTCGGCGCAATGGAAACCGGCTACCAGCGGGGCAAGATCCAGGAGGAGTCGCTCTACTACGAGCACCGCAAGCACGACGGCTCCTACCCGATCGTCGGCGTCAACACGTTCCGCAACCCGCACGGCGAGCCGATCCCGCAGAAGCTCGAGCTAATCCGCTCCACGGAAGACGAGAAGCGCTCGCAGCTGGAGCGCCTGCGCGCTTTCCAGCAAAGGCATGCTGCCGAATCCGCGAAGATGCTGGAGCGCCTGCGTCAGGCGGTAATACGCGACGAGAACGTGTTCGAGGTGCTGATGGACGCGGTGCGGGTGTGCTCGCTCGGCCAGATCACGCACGGCCTCTTCGAGGTGGGCGGCCAGTACCGGCGCAGCATGTAGCTCAGGCGGCGCTACCGGCAAAGCAGCGGTCCCCGCCGCCGGTTCTTGCTCTGTAGAGGGCGTCCTCGGCGCAGGCTAGCAAGCCGACGCAGCTCCTGGCGTCGGAGGGGTACAGGGCGATGCCGATGCTCACCGTGGCGCGCACCGATACGCAGCCGAGCACGTAGGGCACGCGGCACGCCTGAAGCACGGCGTTGGCAAGCGCCATGGCGGCGTCGAGGTCCGCGCCGGCCGCGAAGGCGGCGAAACTGTCGTTCTCGAGGCGGGCAAGCGGAACGCGGGAGCCGAGGGCGCGTGCAATGCGCGCCGCAGCCTCGCGCAGCACCTGGTTGCCCAGCTCGCGCCCGAGGCGGTCGTTCAGGCCGCGCATGCGATCGATGTCGATCAGCAGCACGGCGAGCGCACGGCCAGCGCCGGCGCGAAGCGCCTGGGCAAGGCGCTCCTCCAACGCCTTCCTCCCGGGCAGCCACGTGATCGGATCGAGGGGGTGCTCGAGCAAGAATTATCAGTTATCAAATATGACAACCGTTAGTTTACTTGCCTCGAGCGGCCTGATGCTACTGTGGCCGCCGAATGGCGCTTAACGATGAAAAACAAGCGTTTAGCAAACGCCTGCGCGACAGCCTGAAGCGCATAGAGGGCTCGGCCGGCGGGCCCGCTGCGGTCGCCCGCGAATTCAACCTGCGCTACGACGGCACGCCGGTAAGCGTGCAGGCGGTGCGCAAATGGGTCAGCGGGGAGGCCCTACCCTCGCAGGACAAGGTCCGCGCCCTGGCCCTTTGGCTCGATGTCTCGCCGCATTGGCTGCGTTACGGAGAGAGCAGCGATTCGACGGGCGCGCGGACGCTTCGCCAGGAGACCGGCACCTATCGCGCCGACGCGGGGTGGATTTCACGCCAGTACGAAGCGCTGAACGACGCGCACAAGAAGATCATCTCGGAGCTCGTCGTGGCGCTGCTGCGCCTGGAGAACAAACGCTGAACTCGGGGAGGAAGTCATGAAGACCGGAAAAGCATTGCTCATCGCCGCGTGCGTTACGCTCATCGCCGGGATCGGCCAGGCTTCGGCACAGTCGGCCGGCAGATCGGCAAAAGGCGGGGACCGCGTCTGCGCCGAAGACGCGAAGAAATTCTGCAGTAAGGTCCGTCCGGGCGGCGGCCGGGTGTATCAGTGCATGACGGGCCATGAGAACGAGCTCGCGCCGGCCTGCCGCGAGCGCCTCACGGCGGCGAAAGCCCGCTACGACGAGTTTGCGAACGCGTGCAAGAGCGACGCCGAAAAGTACTGCAAGGGAATCCGGGCCGGCGCCGGACGTATCCTCTCGTGCCTCAAGGGTCGTGAGTCGGACCTCACCGCCGAGTGCAAGGCGCAGTTCGGTCGCACGCAGCGGGATGCGACCGTGACGCGATGACGCCTAGTTCACCGTGGCGCCGGTTTCCTTCACGACCTTGCCCCACTTGTCGTATTCGGCATTCACGAACGGGCCGAACTCCTTCGGTCCCATGAACGCGGGCGCGATGCCCGCCGTGCGCAGCTTGTGCACCGTGTCGGGGTCGGCGAGCGCCTTCTCGAGCGCGCCGGCCAGCCGGTTGACGATCGCGTCGGGCAGGCCGGCCGGGCCGAACAGGGCGAGCCACAGCAAGGCTTCGTAGCCGGGCACCCCCGCCTCGGCGATGGTCGGCACGTCGGGAAGGTCCGGCCAACGCTGCGCACCGGTCACGCCGAGGGCGCGCAGGCGCCCATCGCGGACTTGGTTGATGACGTTGGGCACGCCGGCGAAGGTGACCTTCACCCGCCCGGCCAGCACGTCCTGCATCGCCTGGCCGCTGCCTTTGTACGGCACGTGGCTGAGCTCGATCCCCGCCATGGTGGCGAACATCGCGCCGACGAGGTGCTGCGCGCTGCCGTTGCCCGAGCTCGCGAAGTCGATCTTGCCCGGCTCCTTCTTCGCGAGCGCGATCAGCTCCTTCACCGACTTGGCGCCAAGGCTCGGATGCACGGCGAGGACGTAAGGGCCGGCGGCGACGCGGGCGATCGGCGTGAAATCCTTGAGCGCATCGTACTGGAGCCGCTTCTTGTAGACGTGGGCGCTGATGACATGCGGCGTGGCGCTGAAGAGCAGGTTGTAGCCGTCGGGTGCCGACTTGGCGATCTCGTTGGCGCCGATCGTGCTGCCGGCGCCGGGCTTGTTCTCGACGAAGAAGGTGCCGCCGAGCTCCTTGCCGATGGCCGGGGCGAGCATGCGCGCCGGCACGTCGGCGAACCCGCCCGCGCCGAGCGGAACCAGGATGCGCACCGGGCGCGCCGGCCAGTCCTGCCCCGCGACATTGAACGTGGCGAGAAGGAGGGCGAGGGAGAAGATCCTTATGAAAACCGAGCTCATCCGCGGTACTCCGGTTCCGGCTGCGTAAAGAAGGAATGCAGGATGTGGTAGACCATGCGGTAATTCTTCTGCTGGAAGCTGGCGTGCGAGATCCCCGCCATGACGGCGAACTGCTTGTCGGAGTTTGGCAGCTGGCGGAAGAAGGCGAGCACGTCGTCGATCGAGGCGATGCCGTCGTGCTCGCCGCGCATGATGAGCGTCGGCACGGTGATTTTCGCCGGATCGTTGATCGGCAGCTTCGAGCACATGTCGACGTAGGTGCCGGTCGGCACCGAGTCGTCGAGCTTGAGGATGGCGGTGGCAAAGGCCTCGATCGTCGCCTCGTCCGCGGTGCCGGGATGGTCGCGGCTGAAGACGCTGCGCACGAAAGCGCGGTCGATCGGCCGGCGGTGCTTCGCCGCGAACTCCGGGAGGCGCTTCCTGCGCTCGGCGAGCGTCGGGCTGCCTTCACCCGTCCACACGTACGCGTCCAGCGCGAGGCGCGCCACCCGCTCGGGATGGCGCTCGGCGAAAAGCGCCGCCTTGAGGGCGCCCGAGGAGATGCCGTAGACGAGCAGCCTTTTTGCGCCGCTCGCCTGCAAAATATATTGCGAGCCGGCGGCGAGATCGTCGGCGCCGTTCGCGATGTCGCAGTTGATCGGCCGCGACTTGTCGGATCGCCCGTAGCCCTCGTTGTCCATCGCCCAGGTGTCGAAGCCGCGCTGCGCGAACCACTCCATGACCGAGGAGTCCGGGCGGCCCGGCACCTCGAGATCGAAGGTCGGCTGCGAAGCCATCGACGAGCCGTGGACGAAGAGGATCGTGCCGCGGCTGCGCGCAGCGGCGCGCTTTTGCCAGAGAAAAAGACGTACCTCACCCTTGCGGGTCCAGTGTTCGATGCCTTGCATGGTGCGCGGATTATGCCGAAATTTATGCAAGAATCCCCCGCGGCTCGACAGGAATAACGAGGAGGAGCTCGATGAACGGCGACATCGAGAAGCTCGACACGTTCCCGAAGCTTTTGCTGCATCACGCCGAGGTGCGTCCTTCGTCGCCTGCGATTCGCGAGAAGGACCTCGGCATCTGGC
Organism: Burkholderiales bacterium; assembly: GCA_035639215.1. Classification (GTDB taxonomy): domain Bacteria; phylum Pseudomonadota; class Gammaproteobacteria; order Burkholderiales; family SG8-39; genus SCGC-AG-212-J23. The sequence continues at coordinate 930 of DASQYN010000412.1, read as the reverse complement.
AGACCTGGACCTGGCGCGAGCTCGCCGACGAGGTGCGGGCGCTCGCCTGCGCGCTGGCCGGCCTCGGACTGAAGCGGGGCGAGCACTTCGCGCTGGTCGGCGACAATCGCCCGCGCCTCTATGCCACCATGGCGGCGGTGCAATGCCTGGGCGGGATTCCCGTCCCGCTTTACCAGGATGCGGTCGCCGCGGAAATGGCCTTCCCCATCCAGAACGCCGGCATCGCGCTGGCGTTCGCCGAGGATCAGGAGCAGGTCGACAAGCTGCTCGAGATCGCGCCGCGCTGCCCGGCGCTGAAGCGCATCATCTACGACGATCCGCGCGGCATGCGGCACTACGCGCATGACCACCTGATCCCTTACGAGAAGCTGCTCGCGGAGGGCCGAGAGCGCTTGAAGGCCAACCCGGCGTTCGTGGAAGCGGAGGTCGCCAGAGGCTCGGGCGCCGATACCGCAGCGATGTTCTTCACTTCCGGCACGACCGGCGTGCCGAAAGGCGTGGTCCACACGCACGCAAGCCTGATCGGCCCCTCGCGCACCGCCGCGGCGCTCGATCGCCTGGGCGCCGAGGACGTCATCCTCGCCTATCTGCCGCCGGCCTGGATCGGCCAGAACATCTTCTCGTGCGCCCAGGCTTACGTCACCGGCTACTGCATCTGCTGCCCCGAGTCCGCCGAGACGGTGATGAACGACATGCGCGAGATCGGCCCGACGTATTACTTTGCGCCGCCGCGCGTGCTCGAGAACCTGCTCACCACGGTTTCTATCCGCATGGAGGACGCCTCGCGCCTGAAGCGCGCGCTCTATCGCCACTTCATGGGCGTCGCGCAGCGCGTCGGCGGCGCGATCCTCGACGGCAAGCGGGTTTCCATGATCGACCGTATCCGGTACTCGATCGGAAATTTCCTTGTGTATGGGCCGCTGCGCAATG
>DASQYN010000411.1:0-2800 GCA_035639215.1 Burkholderiales bacterium | reverse complement strand
GGCGAGATCGTGTTCCCCAAGGTGACGGTCTCGGGCACCCACACGGCCGTGATGGCGGCCTCGCTCGCGCACGGCACCACCGTGATCGAGAACGCGGCGCGGGAGCCCGAGATCGGCGACGTAGCCGGGTGCCTCAACAAGATGGGCGCGCGGATTTGCGGCGCCGGCACGCCGCGCATCGTGATCGAAGGCGTCGCGCATCTGCATGGCGCGCGTCACACCGTGCTGCCGGACCGCATCGAGACCGGCACCTATGCGATGGCGGTCGCCATGACCGGCGGCGACGTGCAGCTTTCCGGCGCGCGCGCCGAGCTTCTGCAGTCGGCGCTCGACGTGATCGAGCAGGCCGGCGCCGACATCTCTGTCAGCGCCGAGGGCATCCGCGTCGCGCGCAATGGCGCCGGCATCAACCCGGTGCGGGTCGTAACCGCGCCGTTTCCGGGTTTTCCGACCGATCTGCAGGCTCAGCTGATGGCGTTGATGGCGCGCGCCGAGGGCGCCTCCGAAATCACCGAGACGATCTTCGAAAACCGCTTCATGCACGTGCAGGAGCTGGCGCGGTTGGGCGCGAAAATCTCGCTTCGCGGTGAAACCGCGCGGATCGAGGGCATCGCGCAACTGCGCGGCGCGCCTGTCATGGCGACGGACTTGCGCGCCTCCGTGTCGCTGGTGATCGCCGCCCTTGCCGCCGAGGGCGAGACCATGGTCAACCGCGTCTATCACCTCGACCGCGGTTTCGAGCGGCTCGAGGACAAGCTGAAAGCCTGCGGCGCCGACATCGAGCGCATCAGCGATTAGACTGCTATAAAGAGCCGGAAACAGCGCCTGTTCCAGGAGCGGCTGATGGCGGCCCAGCTCAAGTTGATCGCGTTCGATGCCGACGACCTCGCGGTGATCTCGGCGCACGTGCAGGATGCGCGCGTGAGCGCCGCCGACATTCTCTGGCGCGCCGGGGAGAAGCGGCTCGTGATCGGCATGAGCCGGCTCGATTGGGAGCAGGCGATCCTGGGCGAACCCACGCCGCGGCGCCTGGTCGCAGCGCTGCGATTCGATCGCGTGCTGGCCTGCCGCTCGCGCGACGTCGACCCGAGCCTGCCGCTCGAGCTCGTCGGCATCGAATTTTGCCCCGGCGAGGCGCCCGGCGGCTGCGCGCTGCTGCTCTTTGCCCATGGCGGGGCCTTGCGGCTCGATCTCGAGTGCCTGGAATGCGAACTGACCGACCTCTGCGAGGAGGATGGCGCGGGGCCGTAACCTCTGCTGTCGTCCCCGCGAACTCGGGGACCCATACCGGAATTCAGCGCCGGAGCTGCGCTGGTCGATGTCCTTCGCAAAACCGGGGCCTGTGGTTATGGGGCCCGGCTCGCGCGGAGCCTGTCATCGGGTCGCGCTTCGCACGGACCCGTTGGCTTGGCCGGGACGACGGAGGTTTGTGGGCGCCGTCGGGGTTGACGGCGTGTGCCCGCCGCGCCATTCCAGTATTCGACCTCGAATCCCGCCGGAACGCCCGAAAATGCCCCTTCGCCTGGACCGCGGCAGCGCCGATTTCGACGCACTGTTTGCAAAGTTCCTCGCAGCCAAGCGCGAGACGTCGGCCGACGTGGAGGCGGCCGCGCGGGCGATCGTGGACGACGTCGCCGCGCGTGGCGACGCCGCGCTGCTGGAGGCGACGAAAAAATTCGACCGGCTGGATCTTGCCGCCACGCGCCTGCGCGTCAGCCCGGCCGAGATCGATGCGGCCACAAAGTCCTGCGAGCCCGCGACGCTGGATGCGCTCAAATTCGCCCGCGACCGCATCGAGACCTTCCACCGCCGGCAGATACCCAAGGACGAGCGCTTTACCGACGCAGCCGGCGTCGAGCTCGGCTGGCGCTGGAGCGCGATCGAGGCCGTAGGCCTCTATGTACCCGGCGGCACCGCGGCCTATCCGTCCTCCGTTCTCATGAACGCCGTGCCGGCAAAGGTCGCCGGCGTCGCGCGGCTGGTGATGGTGGTGCCCTCGCCCGAGGGCAAGCTCAACCCGCTCGTGCTCGCGGCCGCGCATCTCGGCGGCGTGTCGGAGATCTATCGCGTCGGCGGCGCGCAGGCGATCGCGGCGCTCGCCCATGGCACGGCGACGATCGCGCCTGTCGCAAAGATCGTCGGCCCCGGCAACGCCTATGTCGCCGCCGCCAAGCGCCTCGTGTTCGGAAAGGTCGGCATCGACATGATCGCCGGTCCCTCGGAAGTGCTGGTCATCGCCGACCAGGGCGGCAATGCCGACTGGATCGCCGCCGATCTTCTGGCCCAGGCCGAGCACGACGAGAGCGCGCAGTCGATCCTGATCACCGATTCGCAATCTCTCGCCGATGCCGTCGCGCGCAGCATGCAGGGCCAGCTTGCGACGCTGCCGCGTGCAAAAATCGCCGGTCGCGCCTGGGAGGATTTCGGCGCGATCATTCTCGTGAAGGATCTCGGCGAGGCCGTGCCGCTGGCCAACGCGATCGCGGCCGAGCACCTCGAGATCATGACCGAGGACGCCGAAGGCCTCGCGAACAAAATTCGCAATGCCGGGGCGATCTTTCTCGGGGCGCACACGCCGGAAGCCATCGGCGATTATGTCGGCGGCTCCAACCACGTGCTGCCGACCGCGCGCTCGGCGCGCTTCTCCTCCGGCCTTGGCGTGCTCGATTTCATGAAGCGCACCTCGATTCTGAAATGCGGGCCGGATCAGTTGCGCGCGCTCGGGCCGGCGGCGATGACGCTCGGCAAGGCGGAGGGGCTGGACGCCCATTCGCGATCGGTGGGATTGCGTCTCAACCTG
>DASQYN010000410.1:0-11270 GCA_035639215.1 Burkholderiales bacterium | reverse complement strand
GTGACGCTGATCCGCGTGATCTATGCTCTGCGCGACAGCAAGATCCGCTCGTTCGCCGATGCGTTCAAGCTGAGGAGGAGCTGAGCGTGCTTTCGCTCGACGTGACGCTCTCGCTGCTCGCCGTGCTGACCAGCCTCGCCTGCATGGCGCTGCTCTTCCGCGGCTATTCGGCGAGCGGGCTGCGGCTGCTGCTATGGAGCGGGCTGTGCTTCGTTTTCCTCACGCTGAACAACGTGCTGCTGTTCATCGACCTGGTCACGCCGCCGGACCTGGACTTCCGTCCCTACCGGCTGGGGGCGGCGCTGGTGGGCGTGCTTTTCCTCCTCTACGGATTCGTCTGGGAAGCGGAGTAACGATGGTCTCGGTCAACTTCGTCCTGTCCATGCTCGCGATCCTGACGAGCGTCGGCTGCATGGTGCTGCTGCTGCGCGGCTACGCCGCCACCGGGGTGCGCCTGCTCTTCTGGAGCGGCCTTTGTTTCGTGTTCCTGAGCCTCAACAACGTGCTGCTGTTCTTCGACCTCGTCGTGTTCCCGAACGTGGACCTCAGGCCGTATCGCGTCGCGGCCGGCCTGGCGGGGGTGCTCGCCCTGCTCTACGGCTTCGTCTGGGAGGCGGAATGATCGAGTTCCTGTCCGGCGCGGTGACCATGGGCTTCGTCGTCGCGGCGGTGTTCTTTCTCCGCTTCTGGCGCCGCACCCGCGACCGCTTCTTCTTCGCCTTCGCCATCGCCTTCCTGCTGCTCGCGCTCAACCAGGCGCTCGCGCAGTGGCTCGGCGCGGCCGACGAGCGGGTGATGTACACCTACCTGCTGCGCGTCCTCGGATTCGTGATCATTCTCGCGGCGATCATCGACAAGAACATGGCGCCGAAGCAATAGCCGGCACGCGCCTTGCTGGCGCGGCGACATGGTCGAGCATCCCCGATGGGCGGACATGTGCGCCCGCATCCTTCATCAATGCCAGTTCCTGCGCGGCGGGCGGCAGAACCTCGCGCGCTTCCTCGACGTCCCGGAGAACGACCTCGAGCGCTGGCTCGAGGCGAAGGGCGGCCCGCCGCGCGCCGTGTTCGAGCGGGCCATGGAGCTGATCCTCGCGGAGCACGACCGGCGCACCGCGCTCGAGCGCGCCGGCAAGATGCCGCGCCGCCGCAGCACCGACCATTAGGACCAGCGGGGGACCGGTTCGCAATGGCGCGCCGAAGCGGGTCCGGCGCTTGCACGTTCCGCTTGCCATGGACCGCGACCTGAGGATCACGCTGCGCACGCTGCACGCGAGCGACATCACCGCCGCGGCGCAGATCACCGGCGACGGCAGGATCCAGGTCTGGCTCGGCGACCGCAGCCTCGGCGTCTGCGACGCTGCCTTCTTCCCCCTCCACGAGTCCTCCCGCGCCGCCGATTGGCTGGCCGAGCGCGCCGTGAAATACTTTCCGAAGTCCGACTTCGCGAAGGTGCATCGGCTGATCGCGCTCGCTGCCGCCACCGCGGGGAGCAAGCCCGCGTAGAGCTCTTCTTCGAGCCCGCCCAGGGCCCTGCCCGGGCGCTCTTCGTCTGCGCGCACGGCGCCGGCGGCCACATGACCGACCGTAGCCTGCAGGCGATCGCGCCCCGTCTGCGCGCGTGCGGTCTCGACCTCGTGCGGTTCAACTTTCCCTACCGCGCAAAAGGCGCCCGGCGGCCCGATCCGATGCCCGTTCTGCAGGCCGCCTTTGCCGAAGCCGCCGAGCAAGCGCGCCGCGAGCACCAGCCCGAGCGGCTCATCCTCGGCGGACGGTCGATGGGGGGCCGCGTCGCCTCGCTCCTCGCCGCGCAGGGCTTCGCCTGCGACGCGCTGCTCCTTCTAGCCTATCCCCTGCATCCGGCCGGACAACCGGAAAAGCTGCGCGACGCGCACTTGCCGAACATCGGCGTTCCGGTCCTCTGCCTGAACGGCAGCGAAGACCCGCTCTGTCGCAGGGACTTGATGCAGCAGGCCGTGCAAGGCCTGCCGCGCTGGCAAATGCGCTGGCTGGAAGGCGCCGACCACTCCTTCCACGTGCGCAAGCGCTCGGGCCGCAGCGACGCCGAGGTGCTCGACCAGGCGGCCGGCGAAATACGAGGATGGCTGGAAGGGCTTTCGGTGTTAGCTTGAGCCATGCGCTACCGCATCGACGTGCGAGAAGGCTACCTCCGCGCGGAGATGATCGAGCGTGAGACGGCGCAGGAGACGCGCCAGTTCAGCGACGCAGTGCACGCGGCGATGCTGGAAAAGGGGGTGGCGCGCCTGCTAGTGGTCGTGCGGTCCTCCCTGCCGATCTTCCGCGTCGAGGAATACCAGCTCTCCCAGTTCTTCGGCCGCGTCGCCGCGATCCCGGGGCTGCGTGTCGCGCTCGTCTCCGACTCCCGGGAGCTCGCCGCGGCGCACGAGTACGTCGAGCTGATCGCCAGCCAGAAAGGCGTCGCGCTGCGCGCCTTCCAGGTCGAGGCGCCGGCGCTGGAATGGCTGCTGCTCGAGTGAGGCATGGCTACGGCTGTCCTTCGAACTGCGCGGCACCTTGCAGCTTCGCCATCCACGACAGGCGGCGCTTCGTCCAGATCTCGCGCGCCGGAGGGCCGAGGGCGTCGCGTTCGCTCAAGGCGCCGAGCCGCAGCGAATAGGTCTTGGGATTCTGCGGCGCGCAGGAATAGACCGGCGCGCCGCACGTCGGGCAGAAGGCATGCACGCGCCGCGCGCCGCTGTCCGCGATCTTCAGGTATTCGCGCGGCTTGCCGGTGAGCAAACGGAAGCGCTCGGCCGTCGCGGCGATGTTGGCGCGGAACGCCGAGCCGGTGAGCATCTGGCAATCGCGGCAGTGGCACACGTTGACGCTGCCCGGTTCTACTTCCGCCTCGTAGGTGATCTCGCCACAGTGGCACCGCCCTTGCACTTTCATCGAATGGCTCCTCGTCGTTCAATCACGAATGGTACCCACGTTGGCTCGTAGCTCGACGGAGGCGTCATGCGCATAGGCATCCTCGGTTCAGGACTGATGGGCGGCAAGCTCGGCACGATCTTCGCGCGCGCCGGGCACGAGGTGACGTTCAGCTATGCGCGCAGCGAGGACAAGCTGAAGAGCCTGGCCCGGGAAGCCAAGGCACGCCACGGCACGCCGCGCGAGGCGGCGAAAAGCGCGGACGCGGTGCTCCTCGCCGTACACTGGCTGCGCTTCGACGACGTGCTGAAGCAGGCGGGCGACCTGGCCGGCAAGGTGGTAATCAGCTGCTCGCTGCCGATGAACGAGGAGAACACCGAGCTCGTGGTCGGCACGAGGTCGTCGGGGGCGGAAGAGCTCGCGAAGAGGCTGCCCAAGGCGCATGTGGCGGCGGCGTTCAATACCGTGCCGAGCGAAGTGCTGTTCCGGATTTTCGAACGCAAGGCCGACGAGCGGCCGCACGTCGTGTACTACGGCGACGATGAACGGGCAAAGGAAGCGGCCGCTCAGCTGATTCGCGACGCGGGCTTCCAGCCGCTCGACGCCGGGCCGCTGCGCATCGCGCGCTACGCCGAGTCGTTCGCGCTGCTCGTCGCGCAGCTCGCCTATGAGGGAACAGAAGGCCCGGAATTGGCGTACCGTTTCCAGTGGTTCTGAACCGAAAAGGGGGCGGCGATGCCGGCTTTCGAGGAATGGGAGAGCTTCTACGTCATCGTCGGTGCAGCGGCGGGCGCGCTGATCGGCCTGCAATTCGTCGTGATGACGCTGCTAGCCGAGAAGCCGACGCTGGCATCGCCGGAAGCGGGCGCCGCGTTTGCCTCGCCGAACGTCGTGCACTTCAGCGCCGCGCTCCTCCTCTCCGCGTTGATGCGCGTTCCGTGGCATTCGATCGGGCCGGCCGCGTGGTTGTGGGGGTTCGTCGGATTCGCCGGCACGATCTACATAACCGTCGTGGCCCGCCGCATGCGAAGGCAGAGGTCATACCGGCCTGATCGCGAAGATTGGACCTACCACGTCGTCCTGCCCCTGGTGGCCTACGCGCTGCTTCTGACATCCGCATTCGCGGCTCGCTCGCACGACGAAGAGGCTCTCATCGCCGTCGGCGCGGCGACCCTGCTGCAGCTCTTCATCGGCATCCACAATTCCTGGGACGCCGTTTCCTACCATGTCCTCGTGCGGATGCGGAATGCGAAGGACTGAGCGCTATTCGCCGCCGAGCGCCGGCGGCGGGCGCTGCCTCTCGACGTGGTATCGCACCAGCGCGGCGAGGCGATAGACCGCGTGCACGAACTTGCCGTAGGGCAGGGTGAGGAACAGCGCGAGGACGAAGCCGAGGTGGATGGCGAGGAGCGTCGCCATCGCCGCGGTGTCGCGCCATGCGAGCAGCGCAAGCCCGGTCGTGCTCGTCAGGAAGAGCAGGGCGATGAACGCGATGTCCATGCCGTCCTGCGCGCGGTCGCCCAAGGCGGGATCCCTGCGCATCCTGAGGTATAAGAGGCCGGCCGGCCCGACGACAAGCCCAACGCCGCCGAGCGTTCCTAATAGGACGGGCAGGCTGAGCAGCGCGTAAGGCGCCGGCCAGCCCATGATGTAGTGATAGAAGGTGCCGACGCAGGTGGCGGCAAAGCAGAGCACGAACCCGTAGAACGTCAGGTGGTGGAAGCGCCGGCGGGCGAACGACGGCTTCTCGTCCGGGTAGGTGCAGCCTTCGCCGCCGCCGTCCAGGTATTTCAGCGTCAACGCGTCGGCGGCCGCCTCGCCGAAGCCGCCGCTGCCGCTTTCGCGCATGTCGCGCCAGAAGCGCGAGGTGCTGACGGCGAGCGAAATGATCATTGCCAGAAAAACGAAGCCGAAAAGCCCCGCCATGAGCGAGTGCGGCATGGCGTCGTAGAACGACCCGGCGGCATTGCGATTCACCAGCGCGAACATGACGAGCAGCGAAACGACCGTCAGCGCAATGGCGGCAAGCGCGTTGCGCCCGAGCAGCGCCGAGAGAAATCCGGGGAAGGCGTACTTGCGATAGGTCGTCGCGCGCACCTGCGCGAGCATGCGCGGGAAGTTGAGCTGGAACTCGTGCGGCGGCGCGTACTGGCAGGCGTAGAGGCACGAGCCGCAGTTGTGGCAGAGGTTGGCGAGGTAATGCACGTCCGCCTCGCCGAAGTCGAGCCGCCGCTCGAGCGCCGGGAAGACGGCGCAGTAGCCTTCGCAGTAGCGGCAGGCGTTGCAGATGCGCAGCATGCGCTGCGCCTCGCCGATCAGTCCCTCAAGCGAGGACATGCTTCGCGGCCTCCGTCCCCGCGACGCGGCCGAACACCGTGCCGATCGACATGCCGAAGCCGCCGAGGTAGCCCTTGCCGAGGATGTTGCCCGCCATGATCTCGCCGGCGGCGAAGATGTTGGGCGACGGCTCGCCGCCGAACAGCACCTGCGCGCGCTCGTTCACCTTCACGCTGAGATAGGTGAAGGTGAGGCCGGGGCGCAGCGGATAGGCGAAGAAAGGCGGCTCGTCGATGCGCCGCGCCCAATGCGTCTTCGGCGGCGCGAGCGCTTCGGTCGCGCAATCGTCGAGCACCGTATGGTCGAACGTGCCGGGCCGCACGGCCGCGTTGAATTGCGCCACCGTGCGTTCCAGCGTTTGCGCGTTCAAGCCTAGCTGGGGGGCGAGGCGGGCGATCGAATCGGCCCGCAAAGGCGGAAAGACCGGCGGCATGAAGCGGCCCATCGCCTTGGAATCGATGATCGCGTAGGCGATCTGCCCGGGCTGCTGCGCGACCAGCCGGCCCCAGATCGCATAGCGCTTCGGCCAGAAGTCCTCGCCTTCGTCGTAGAAGCGCTTCGCCTCGCGGTTGACGACGATGCCGAGCGACACGGCGTCGACGCGAGTGACGATGCCGCCGTCGAACTTCGGCGCCCGCGCGTCGATCGCCACGCAATGGCCCTGCGTCGGGTCGCCGATCGCCGACGCGCCCTTGTCGATCAGCACGCGGAGCAGGCGTCCCTTGTTGTACGGCGTGCCGCGGATCAGGAAGTTGTCGGCCGCCTCGCCCCAGGCTTCGCGCAGCCACTCGAGGTTCGACTCGAAGCCGCCGGTGGCGACGACCAGCGCCTTCGCGGAGATCCGCGACTCCTCCGAGTTGCGGCGGACGAGGGCCGAGGAGAACCGGTGGCCCTCCAGGACGACATCCAAAGCTTCGCTGTCGTAGGCGATGTCGACGCCCAGCGCTTCCGCGGCGACATAGTAGGCGTTGACCAGCGCCTTGCCGCCGCCGAGGAAAAAGGCATTGGTGCGCGAGAGGTGCAGCGTCCCGGTGAGCGAGGGCTGGAAGCGCACGCCGCGGGCGATCATCCATGGCCGGCAGCCTGCGCTGCCACGGATCGTCATGCGGGCGAGGCGCTCGTCGGTCTGGCCGCCGGTGACCTTGGCGAGGTCGGTCCAGTACTCCTCCTCGGGATACGCGTCCGTCAGGACGTCGGTCGGCGCGTCGTGCATGCAGCGCAGGTTGCGCGTGTGCCGGCTGTTGCCGCCGCGGAAGTCCTTCGGCGCCGCCTCCACGAGCGCGACGCGCGCGCCGGCCGCGCGTGCCTCGAGCGCGGCGCAGAGCGCGGCGTTGCCGCCGCCGAGCACGAGCACGTCGTAATCGCCGGAAAGGGGCACGGAGGCGCGATCTTATAATGGGCCATGGAGCGCTTCCTCGAGGATTTCGCGGCGGGGCAGAAATTCGGCTCGGCGCGCCTGCGCGTGGAAGCCGAGCGGGTGAAGCGCTTCGCCGCCGAGTTCGATCCCCAGCCCTTCCATCTCGACGAAGCGGCGGCGCGCCGCTCGCTCTTCGGCGGCCTCGCGGCGAGCGGCTGGCACACGGCGGCGATGACGATGCGCCTGCTCGTCGAAAGCGAGCTCAAGCCCGCCGGCGGCATCATCGGCGCCGGCTTCGACGAGTTCCGCTGGCCGCGCCCGGTGCGTCCCGGCGACGAGCTGCGCCTGGAGATCGAGGTGCTCGAGGTGCGGCCTTCGCGCTCCCGGCCGGAGCAGGGCATGGTGAAGATCCGCACTACCACGCTGAACCAGAAGGACGAGCCGGTGCAGGTGTCGGTCGGCAACCTGGTGGTGCCGCGCCGCTCCGCGCAGCCGACGACATAAGCCTCGCGTAAGGGCGAGGGCACAGCGCTTGCGGTGTCTTGGGCCACCGGCGTTTCCGCCGGCCTGTCCAAAGGAGACACTGATGAACTTCAAAGCAAGCGTTTTCATGCTCGCCCTCGCCGGCATCGGACTGGGCGGCTGCTCCAGCCTGGGGCTCGGCCATTCGAGCGGCACTTCGTCCAACGCCAGCTACGCCGGCGCTTCCCAGCCGCAGCCCGCGTATCGTAGCCCGGCGAGCGCGGCCGGCCAGACTGCCGCCGCGAATGTCGGCTCGCCGGAGGCGCAGAAGCAGGAATCGGCCTTCCGCCAGCTCGACGCCAATCACGACGGCGTGATCGACCGCCAGGAATTCGACGCGCTGAAGCTGATGTAGCCGCGCGCTGGAGCCCGGCGCCGGGCTCCGTTACAGTGTCGCCGTGATGAGGCGGGCATGATCATCGGCTGCGCGCGCTGCGGGACCCTGAACCGCGTGCCGCAGGAGCGCCTGGGCGAGGCGCCGAAATGCGGCAAATGCAAGGCGCCGCTGCTGGCAGGCGCGCCGGTGCCGGTCGACGAGTCCACCTTCGAGCCGGCGGTGCTCAAGACCGAGCTGCCGGTGGTGGTGGACTTCTGGGCCGCGTGGTGCGGGCCCTGCCGCGCCATGGCGCCCGCCTTCGAGCGCGCCGCGGGCGAGCTCGCGACGCGAGCCCGCTTCGCCAAGCTCGACACCGAGGCCGCGCCGGCGATCGCCCAGCGCTACGGCATCCGTTCGATTCCGACGATGATCGCCTTCAAGGGCGGGCGCGAGGCGGCGCGCGTTTCGGGAGCGCTAGACGCCGCGTCCATCGCGGCCTGGGTGTTGCAGAACTTCTGACAGGAAGCGGCTCAGCCCGGCGGCTTGGGCGAGCCGAGCAGGCGCTGCGCGAGCGCTGCCGCCTCGCGCGTCGCCTCGAGCGCCTTCTCTACCGTTTCCGGCGGCGCCTGGCGGGTGCGCTTCATGAGCTCCAGGGTGCCGAGGATCACCTGGAACAGGTTGTTCAGGTCGTGGACCTTGCTCCGCGAGGGGTCGTCGGCCATGGACGGATGGTACCGTCGCTTCGGGCCCGAAAATTGCAGCATCGTGCGGCATGAAAATCGGCATTACGGGCTCCTACGGCGGCCTCAACCTGGGCGACGAGGCCATCCTCAAGTCGATCCTCGAGCAACTGCGCAGGGATATCCCCGGTGCCGAGATCACCGTGTTCTCGCGCAACGCCGAGGACACGAAGCGTCGGCACAAGGTCGAGCGCGCCATCGCGGTGCGCAAGCTCTCGCGCGCCGAGATCGTGCCGGAGATCGAGCGTCTCGACCTGCTCGTGTTCGGCGGCGGCGGCATCCTCTACGACGCCGAGGCGCGCCTGTACCTGCGCGAGGTGCAGATTGCGAAGGAGCGCGGCGTGCCGGTGTTCGTGTTCGCGGTCGGCGCGGGCCCGCTCAAGGACCCGACGGTGCAGGGCGCGGTGCGCGAGGCCCTCGACGGCGTTGCGGGAATCACGGTGCGCGAGAAGAGCGCGCGCCAGGCGCTCGAGGAGGCCGGCATCCACCACGACGTGGTCGTCACCGCCGACCCGGCGCTGCTCCTCAAGCCCGAGCCGCTGCCGCGCAGCGTGCTGAAGCACGAGGGCCTCGAGGGCAAGCGACGCCTGGTCGGCATGTCGGTGCGCGAGCCCGGGGCCGCCGCGCCCGATCTCGACGAGCGCGTCTACCACGCGCTCCTCGCCAACGCCGCGGACTTCATGGTCGATCGCTTCGACGCCGACATCGTCTTCGTCCCGATGGAGCGCTCGGTGCTCGACAGCCAGCACAGCCACGCAGTGATCGCCCAGATGCTGCGCGCGCAGCGCGCGCGGGTGCTGAACGGCGAGTACAGCTCGGCGCAGCTGCTTTCGTTGATGGACCACTTCGATTTCGTGGTCGGCATGCGCCTGCACTTCCTCATCTTCGCGGCGCTCGCCGGCGTGCCGTTCATCGCGCTGCCTTACGCCGGCAAGGTCGGCGGCTTCCTCGAGGACCTGAACCTGCCCGCGCCGCCGATGCAGCTCGTCAACCCGGGCCGCCTGATCGCGCACATCGACGACTCCTGGGACAACCGGCGCAGCCTGCGCGCGGCGCTCGCCAGATCGGTGCCGCCGCTGCAGGAGCGCTCGCGCGAGACGATGAAGATCCTGCTCGGCGCGCTCGACGAGGAGAAGAAGCGGGGTGCCTTCCCTAAAGCGGCCTGACGCCGCTTCGACGACGATGGAGCTGCCTTGCCGCCAGGCGACCGTGGCGGGCGAGACGGACGTGCTGGTGCTGGGCGGCGGGCCGGCCGGGCTCGGCGCGGCGATCGGCGCGGCGCAGGCCGGCACGCGCGTGGTGCTCGCGGAGCGCTATGGCTTCCTGGGCGGCAACGCCACCGCGGCGCTCGTCATGCCGCTCATGTCGTTCCACACCTCGGTGCCGACCCCAGAGAAGAAGGGCGCCACGACGCTCCTGCCCACCGACCATGGGCCGGGAGAGCCGATCATCGCCGGCGCCTTGAAGCAGCTCCTCGAGAGGCTGGTGCAGGCCGGGGGTGCGATCCCGCCTTCGCTCGCTACCGGGTACGTGGTGCCGTTCGATCCCGAGTGGTTTAAGCTCATCGCGCTCGAGCTGCTCGACCAGGCGGGGGTGCAGTTCCTCTTCCACGCCTTCGCGAGCGGCGTGATCGGCGCGAACGGATGCGTCGAAGGCGCGGTCCTCGAGAGCAAATCGGGCCCGCTCGTGGTGCGTGCGCGCGTCACGATCGACTGCACCGGCGACGGCGACGCCGCAGTGCAGGCAGGCGCGCCGTCCGAGGTCGGGCGCGCCGACGGCCTGGTGCAGCCGATGACGCTCATGTTCCGCGTCGTCGAGTTCCAGCGCGCCGCCTTCGAGGCGTACGTGGCGCAGCATCCGAAGCAGTGGCGCGGCGTGCACGGCCTTTGGGACCTCGTGCGCGAGGCGACGCAGGCCGGGCAGCTCGAGCTGCCGCGCGAGGACATTCTTTTTTTCGCCACGCCGCACGACCGGGAGGTGAGCGTCAACAGCACCCGGGTGACGAGGGTGCTCGGCACCGACGTGTGGGATCTCAGCTACGCGGAATGGGCCAGCCGGCGGCAGATGCGCCAGATCGCCGAATTCCTGCGCCGCTACGTGCCGGGGTTCGAGGATTCCTACGTCGCGCAGAGCGGCGTGCAGGTCGGCGTGCGCGAGACGCGCCGCATCCTCGGCGACTACCAGCTCACCGCGGACGACGTGCTCGCGGCGCGCAAGTTCGACGACGCGATCGCGCGCGGCGCCTATCCGATCGACATCCACAACCCGAAAGGCAGCGGCACCCTCCTCAAGCGCCTGCCGCCCGGCGAGGCGTACGACATCCCGCTGCGCTGCCTGCTGCCGCGCCGCGTCGAAGGCCTGCTGGTGGCGGGGCGCTGCCTCTCGGGCACGCACGAGGCGCATTCCTCTTACCGCGTGATGCCGATCGTCATGGCCACCGGCCAGGCGGCCGGCGTGTGCGCCGCGCTCGCCGCGCGGCGCGGCGTTTCGCCGAGGAAGGTTCCGGCCGACGCCGTGCAGCGCGAGCTCGTGCGCCAGGGCGCGAGCCTGCGGCGGGATCTGCAACCCGCGTAGGCTAATATTCGGGCGCCTTGCGCCCGCGCTGGTCCGCCTACTTCGTCGCCGTGCTCGCGGTCGCCGTCGCGCTCGCGCTGCGCGCTTCCCTCGCGCCCTGGCTGGGCGAGCGCGTCCCGTACATCACTCTCTTCGGCGCCGTCATCGTCGCCGCGTGGCTGGGCGGCGTCGGCCCGGCGCTGCTCGCCGCGGTGCTCGGCTGGCTGGGCGCCGACATGCTGTTCATCCCGCCGCTCGGGAAGGTGGTGTATCGCGGCATCCCGCAGCTCGTGGAGGTCGCCGCTTACTTGCTCTCGGCGGTGCTGATCGCCGCGCTCGCCGAGGTCATGCGCCGCACCCGGGTGAAGCTGGTGGACAGCGAGCAGCGCTTCCGCGGCTTCATGGAGAACTCGCCGAGCGCGGTGTTCCTCAAGGACGAGACGGGGCGTTATGTGTTCATGAACCGGGCGGCGCAAGCGCTGATCGGCGGGCGGCCGTGGCGCGGTCGGAGCGACCGCGAGCTGCTGCCGGCGGCGGTCGCCGACACGATCGTC
>DASQYN010000409.1:0-25051 GCA_035639215.1 Burkholderiales bacterium | reverse complement strand
ACGCTGGGGAAGCCTGCCGCGCTACAACCACGCGCGCCGCTGAGCGCGCCGTGAAGGAGGCGTTCTTCTCGCTGGCGCGGCGCCTGGCGGCGTCGCTCGGCGCCGACGAAGTCCTCCTCTGCAATCTCTCGCCCGAGCGCTCGGACTTCGTGCGCTTCAACCAGGCGCGGGTCCGACAGGCGGGGAGCGTCGAGCAGCGCTATCTCAGCGTTCGCCTGGTGCGCCGGCGGCGGCATGCATCGGCGACGCTCTCCCTCGGCGGCGGCGGCGACGACCTGGCGAGCGCGCGCGAGGCGCTCGCCGGCCTGCGTGACTCGCTCGACAGCCTGCCCGAGGATCCCTGGCTGCTCTACAACGACGCGCCGCGATCGACCGAAACGGTTCGCCGCGGCCGGCTCGCGCCCGCGGAAGGGCTCGTGGACGAGGTGCTGCTCCAGGCAAAAAGCAAAGACCTGGTGGGCATCTACGCCGCGGGCACGAGCTTTCGCGGCTTCGCCAATTCGCTGGGACAGCGGAACTGGCACGAGGCGGACAGCTTCAACCTCGACTGGAGCCTCTACCAGGAAGCGGATCGGGCGGTGAAGGCGAGCTACGCCGGATTCGTCTGGCAGCCAGGCGAATTCGCCTCGCGCATGGAGTCCGCGGCGGAGCAGCTCGCGCGGCTCGCGATTCCGCGCCGCGAGATCCGTCCCGGCGAATACCGCGCCTTCCTCGCGCCGCGGGCGCTGGAAGAGGTGATGGGCCTGCTCGGCTGGGGCGGCTTCTCCGCCCGCGCCAGGCAAACGCGCCAGAGCCCGCTGCTGCGCATGCAGGAAGGCGAGACGCTTTCGCCCGCGGTGACGGTCGCCGAGAACACCGCCGAAGGCATCGCACACGGCTTCCAGGCGGACGGCTTCATCAAGCCGGCGCGCGTCGAGCTGATCCGCCAAGGCCGCCTCGGCGATCCGCTGATCTCGCCGCGCTCGGCGAAGGAGTACGGGCTCGCGACGAACGCGGCGAACGCGGACGAGGCGCCGGGCTCGCTGGAGATGCTCGGCGGAGGTTTGGACGAAGATCGGATACTTCGCGAGCTCGGCTGCGGGCTCTATATCTCCAATCTCTGGTACCTCAACTTCTCCGACCGGCCGGCCGGGCGCATCACCGGCATGACGCGCTTCGCCACGCTATGGGTGGAGGACGGACGCATCGCGGCGCCCGCCAGCCCGCTTCGCTTCGACGACTCGATCTATCGCCTGCTCGGCGAAAGGCTCGTCGCTCTGACGCAGCGCCGCGAATTCCTGCTCGATCCGTCGACTTACGGGGCGCGCTCCAGCGCGAGCGCCCGGCTGCCCGGCGCCCTCGTCTCGGCGATGCGCTTCACGCTCTAGCTGTCGCAAGGATTCGACGCCTGTCGTCGGTTCTCTCGCGCGGCGCGGCCGTTGCTGGACGGATAGTGCCGCGCGTGCGGCGCGGCAAGCGCCATGTCCACGAGCGGTCGCATGCACGGTTGCACGATCAGCCGCACCGAAAGCGGCCTGCGGGCCGTCGTGTCCGCCAGGCGCGCCGACGACGTGCAGAACTGCTACCAGGCGATCGCCGCGCACTGCGTGCTGCAGCCGTGCACCCGCGTGCTGGTCATCGGCCATTCCATCTCCGACGCTTTCGTGCACCTCGCCGGACGCGACGCCTTGCGCTCGCTCGCGCTCGCCGGCGTGGCAGCCGATTTCCGACTGGCGCTCGTGGCCGCGACCCCGGACCTGATCGCCATCTACGACACCGCGGTGCTGGAGGCCGCCCGCCTGGGCATCCGCGCCCGGCGCTTTACCAGCGAGGACGACGCGGTCTGCTGGCTTGCCTCCTGAATTCGGGGTCAGGGTCACAATTCCAAAAACCCCGAATTAAGATTCGGGAATGGCAGACAACTGGCTCAGCGTGCGCGAGATCCTCGCCGGCCGCGCGCCGAAAGACGCGCCCGTCACGGTGAAAGGCTGGGTGCGCACCCGGCGCGACTCCAAGGCGGGCATCTCGTTCGTCCACGTGTCGGACGGATCCGCCTTTCATCCCGTGCAGGTCGTCGCCCCCAAGGATCTGCCCAACTACGAAAGCGAGGTCCTGCGGCTCACCGCCGGTTGCGCGCTCGAGGCGACGGGGTCGATCGTCCCGTCGCCCGCCAAGGGCCAGCCCTTCGAGATGCAGGCTGCCGCGATCCGCGTCGTCGGCTGGGTAGACGACCCCGACCGCTATCCGATCCAGCCGAAGCCGCATTCGCTCGAGTTCCTGCGCGAGGTGGCGCACCTGCGGCCGCGCACCAACGTGATCGGCGCGGCGACGCGCGTTCGCCACACGATTGCCAGGGCGATCCACCGCTTCTTCGACGAGCGCGGTTTTTTCTGGGTGAACACGCCGATCATCACCGCCGCGGACGCGGAGGGCGCGGGCGCGCTGTTCCGCGTCTCCACGCTCGACCTCGCCAACCTGCCGAGAGCGGACGGCAAGGTCGACTTCGCGAAGGACTTCTTCGGCCGCGAGACTTTCCTCACCGTGTCGGGACAGCTCAACGTCGAAGCCTATTGCCTCGCGCTCAGCAAGGTGTACACGTTCGGCCCGACGTTCCGGGCGGAGAACTCGAACACCAGCCGGCACCTCGCCGAATTCTGGATGATCGAGCCGGAGATCGCCTTCGCCGACCTCGCGGCCGATGCCGCGCTTGCGGAGGATTTGCTGAAATATGTGTTTCGCATGCTGCTGGAGGAACGGCAGGACGACATGGCCTTCTTCGACGAGCGCATCGAGAAGGGGCTCGTCGCGAAGCTGCAGGGGATCGTCGAGTCGGAGTTCGTGCGCATGGACTACGGCGAGGCGATCGCGGTGCTCGAGCGCGCGAAGGAGAAGTTCGAGTTCCCGGTGAAATGGGGCAGCGACCTGCAGTCCGAGCACGAGCGCTACCTCACGGAGAAACATGCGAGGAAGCCGGTCGTCGTCATGAACTACCCGAAGGCGATCAAGGCCTTCTACATGCGCGTGAACGACGACGGCAGGACGGTCGCCGCCATGGATGTGCTGGCGCCCGGCATCGGCGAGATCATCGGCGGCAGCCAGCGCGAGGAGCGGCTGGAGGTCCTCGACGCGCGCCTGCAAGAGGTCAACATAAAAAAAGAAAACTACGAGTGGTATCGAGACCTGCGGCGCTACGGCACCGTGCCGCACGCCGGCTTCGGCCTGGGTTTCGAGAGGACCATCGCGTATGCGACCGGCCTCGCCAACGTGCGCGACGTGATTCCGTTTCCCCGTACACCGGGTCACGCCGACTACTAGCGGTAGAAGATGTGCTGCCCGATGCGGGCGATGCGCCGGTGGTCCTTGGCCCAGTCGGGAGTGACGTAGATCGCGTGGTAGTAGCGCGCCCCGCCGAGCGTGGGCGCGCGCCGCTGCCAGTACACCATGTCGGCCACGTGCCGCGCCCGGTCCCAGGCCTTCCCGGCCGGCTGCGGCAGGTGCCGGCGGCTGGTCCAGGAAAAGGCGCCCGGCTCGTAGACCACCGCGCAGACGGTCTTGCGAAACGGGCCCCAGCCGCGCCGGTTCATCGTCACTTCGGCGACGGCATACTGGCCGGCGAGCGGCTCGCCGCGCGCCTCGAAATACACGTTGCGCGCCAGGCAATTGAGGTTCTGCGCATTGAACTCGCGCTCGCGCTGGGCGCGCGCGTCGCGGTCGGCAAACACGGCGAGCATCGCCGCGGCGAGCGAGCCGATGACCAGCGCGGCGACCGAGAAGAAGAGCACGGCGCCGAGCTCCAGCCGGTCCCAGAAAAGGCGCAGCTTCCACAGCATCCGGCGACGTTAGCCGCGGAGCCCGCTTCCCTGGAAGGGGAAAATTCCCCGCGCGGCGGCGCTTTTGCCGGTTTTAAAGGGCGTGGTGCCGGGCGCGCTTGTCGGCGCTGTGCAGGCGGTTCTCGACCTCGACCACGCCCTTGATGCGGCCGGCGATCTCGGCGCAGGCGGCCTGCTCGTCGGCCTTGTCGACCACGCCTTCGAGCACGACGCGGCCGCGGCTGCAGGTCACGCTCACCCAGCAACGCGAGGTCGGCGGATGGGTGCGCAGCGCCGCGCGCACGCGGTGCACGATCGCGAGATCGCGCAGCCGGCCGCGCGATTGCTCGGTCTCGGCGAACGGCGCCGAGCGCACCAGCTCGAGCACCTTGTCGACGCACTGCGCGACGCTCAGCCGCTCGGTGTTGAAGCCGATGTCGTACTCCGTGAGGTCGCGCACGTCGATCTGGAAGTGGCGCCGCATCACGGCCTGCGCGGCCTCGTCGTTCTCGTCGACGATGCGGCCGACCGCCGCTTCGTCCTCCCGGTTGAGCCGCTGCATCATGCGCCGCACGCGCTCGCGCCGGGGCGCCGCGACGCATATCCGCACCGCGTGCGGCACGTCCGTCAGCAGCGCCGTTGCGCCCCAGCCGCGCAGGATGATGCCCGCGCCGGAATCGGCGGCGGCCGAGACGATCTCGTCGGCGCTCAGCACGCGCAGCTTCACCTGGTCGACCGTCAGGCGCTCGAAGAAGCCCTGCGTGCCGTCGAGGAAGCTGATGACGTGGCTCTTGCGCAGGCGCGCGCGGTTGGCGAGGTGGTCGATGATCTCGTGGTGCTGGATCTTCAGCCCGAGCGCCTCGCCGAGGCCCTGGGCCACGTCCTTGCCGAGAGAGCCGATCTCCCGGTTCATCGCGATGAGCGGCATGCTGCCTCCCGAGGCGCGCATGCTAGCCCAGGCGTCCGCTCGCGCGCCGCGCACCGACGATCCTTTACGAAATCCGGGCATAATCGCCGCGGAGAAGGAGGAGGAAGTCCCGGTGAAGGCCCCCGCGTTTGCCTATGCGAAGCCGCGCTCGGCCGCCGAAGCGTTCGACCTGATCGAGCGCCCCGGCGCGCGTATCCTCGCCGGCGGGCAAAGCCTCATCGCCTCGCTCAACATGCGCCTCGCCGCGCCCGAGCTGCTGGTCGATATCACGGCCCTGCCCTTGAAGGACGTCATCGTCGACAAGGGAGGGCTGCGCATCGGCGCGCTCGTCACGCACGCGCAGATCGAAAGATTCCGGGAAGTCGCCGAGCGCGTGCCGCTGCTCGCCGAAGCTGCCCGGCACGTCGCCCATCCGGCGATCCGCAACCGCGGCACCCTGGGCGGCAGCCTCGCGCTCGCCGACCCGGCCGCGGAATACCCGGCCGTCGCGCTCGCGCTCGAAGCGACGATCGTGCTGCAGAGCCGCCAGGGCGAGCGGCGGTTGCCGGCCTCGCGATTCTTCAAGGGGCTTTTCGAGACCGATTTGCGCCCGGGAGAGATCGTTGCCGCCGCCGAGTTCCCGCTCGCGGAACGCTCGGTCTTCCTCGAGCTCGCGCGCCGGCAGGGCGACTACGCGATCATCGGCCTCGCGGGCGTCGTCCACGGCGCGACGAAGCGCCTCGTGTTCCTTGGCGCGGGTGCTACTCCCGTATTGGCCGTTCAGGCGTCAAAGCAAGGGACGCTGGAAGCAGCGCAAAAAGCGCTGGAGCAAGATCTGCAGCCTCCGGCCGACCTCTACCACTCCCCGGCGACCAAGCTGCACCTCGCCAAGGTGCTGCTCGCACGCGCATGGAACACGCTCTCGACATCACATTGACGGTGAACGGGACTGCGGTGACGCGGCGCGTCGCGCCGCGCGTTCACCTGGTGGATTTCCTGCGGGACGAGCTAGGCCTCACCGGCTCGCACATCGGCTGCGAGCACGGCGTTTGCGGCGCCTGCACCGTGCGGGTGAACGGCGAGATCGTGCGCGGCTGCCTGATGCTCGCCGTGCAGGCGGACGGCTGCCGCGTCGAAACCGTCGAAGGCCTTTCCGACTCGAAGGAGCTCGAGCGGCTGCAGAAAGCCTTTCACGAGCACAACGCGCTGCAGTGCGGGTTCTGCACGCCCGGAATGCTCATGGCAGCCCAGGACTTGATGAAGGACGCACGTCGTCATTCCCGGGAAGCGATACGCACGCATATTTCCGGCAACTACTGCCGCTGCACCGGCTACCAGGCGATCGTCGACGCGATAGAAGAGGCCATGAATGGGTAAGGCCGAGCTGCCGCTGCATGCGCCGGGCACGCAGCTCGATCGCGGCTACATCGGCCAAAGCGTGCCGCGTCCGAACGCGCAGCGCCTGCTGCAGGGGCGCGGCGCCTTCATCGACGACCTGCGCTTCCCGCGTCTCGCGCATGTCGTCTTCTTTCGCAGCCCGTATGCCCATGCGCGCATCAGGAAATTGGATTTTTCCAAAGCGGCGAAGGCGCCAGGCGTCATCGGCTGCTTCGATGGCCGCGCGGTCGCCGAGCACTGCGCGCCCTGGGTGGCGGTGCTCGCGCACCTGAAAGGCATCCGCTCGCCGGCGCAGCACGCGATCGCCATCGAGCGCGCCTGCTGGCAGGGCGAGGCCTGCGCGGCGGTCGTCGCCGAGTCGCGCCTCCAGGCCGAGGATGCCGTGGCGCTCGTCGAGGCCGAATGGGAAGAGCTGCCCGTGGTCGTCGACATGGAAGAGGCGCTGCGGAACACGAAGACGATCCATCCGGAACTGGGCGACAACATCTGCTTCAAGCGCGAGTTCGACACGGGCGGCGTGGACGAGGCGTTCGCGCGCGCCGACGTGGTGGTCGAGGAGACGTTCCATTTCGGACGCCACACCGGGGTGTGCCTGGAAGGCCGCGCGATCCTCGCCGACTACAACGCCGGCGAGCATTCGCTGACGGTGTACCAGGCGACGCAGGCGCCGCACATGATGCAGGACATCTTCTCGCGCCACCTCGGCATCCCCGAGGCGAACGTGCGCGTGATCACCAAGGACGTCGGCGGCTCCTTCGGCATCAAGGTGCACGTCTATCCGGACGAGATGGCGACCGCGGCGCTCTCGGTCATGCTGCGCCGGCCGGTCAAGTTCATCGCCGACCGCCTGGAGTCCTTCGTCTCCGACATCCATGCGCGCGAGCATCGCGCCCGCGTTCGCCTGGCCGTTGCCAGGAGCGGAGAAATTCTGGCGTTCGAGCTCGACGACCTCACCGCGATCGGGCCGTACTCGGTCTATCCGCGGACCAGCGGCATCGAGGGCAACCAGGTGGTGAACCTCACCGGCGGCCCGTACAAGCACCAGAAATACCGCGCGAAGATGCACGTCGTGTTCACCAACAAGAACGTGACCTGCCAGTACCGGGCGGTCGGCCATCCGATCGCGGTCGCGCTCACCGAGGGCATCGTCGACATCGCGGCGCAGAAGCTCGGCATGGACGCCGCGGAGTTCCGGCGGCGCAACCTGATTGCCGACGACGCCTATCCGTACACGTTTCCCTCCGGGCTGAAGTTCGAGAAGCTGTCGCACCATCGCACTCTGAACCTGCTCCTGAAGACGATGAACTACCCGGAGCTGCGCGCGGAGCAGGCCCGGTTGCGCAAGCAGAACGTCTACCGCGGCATAGGCCTCGCGGCGATGATCGAGGTCACCAACCCTTCGCCCGCGTTCTACGGCGTCGGCGGCGCGCGCATCTCGGCGCAGGACGGCGCGACGCTGCGCCTGGAGCCGACCGGCATGCTGACGGTGATGTGCAGCGTCACGGAGCAGGGGCAGGGCACCGAGGCGGTGTTCGCGCAGATAGCGGCGAGCGCCGTCGGTGTTTCGCTCGACAAGGTGCGCGTCATCACCGGGGATACCGCGGTCACGCCCTACGGGGGCGGCACCTGGGCCTCGCGCGGCGCCGGCATCGGCGGCGAGGCGGTGCTGCAAGCGGGTCGGGCCCTGCGCGCCAATATCCTCGAGGTCGCGGCGGCGATCCTCAAGGGCGACAAGGCGGAGCTCGACATTGCCCACAACGCCGTGGTCAACAAGCTCACGCTGGAGAGGAAGCTCGAGCTGGCGGAGCTCGGCCGAGTTGCCTACTTTCGCCCCGACACCTTGCCGGCCGACTTCCAGGCCGAGCTTGCGGTCACGCGCCACTACACGCCGCGCCAATATCCGTTCACCTTCACGAACGGCATCCAGGCCTCGTGGCTCGAGGTCGACCCCGATACCGGCTTCGTGAAGCTGCTCAAGCACTGGTGCGTCGAGGACGCAGGCACGGTGATCAACCCGATGCTCGTCGACGAGCAGATCCGCGGCGGCGTGGTGCAGGGCATCGGCGCGGCGCTCTTCGAGGAGTGCCTCTACGGGCCCGACGGCCAGATCCTGAACGGCAACATGGCCGACTACCTGGTGCCCATGGCGCTCGAGATGCCCGACATCGTCTGCGCGCACGTCGATACTCCCACCCAGCAGTCGCAGCTCGGCGCGAAAGGCGTGGGCGAGGCGGGCACCGCCGGCGCGCCGGGCGCGATCATGAACGCGATCAACGACGCTTTGCACCCGCTCGATGCCCGCGTGACCGCCATGCCGTTCACCCCGGAGCGGATCCTCAAAGCGCTGCGCAAGGTATGAAAGACGCCAAAGTCCAATCGGCGATCTCGCACTGGGCGCCGCGCTTCGTCTCGAACGGCGTGCTGCTCGCCGATTTCGAGGAGGTCACGGCCGGCATCGAGCGCTGGGAGGAATGGTGCGCGGCATGGAGCCGGCGCGCCGCGCTGCACGAGCAGCTGGGAAGGGATTGCCTCGAGGAGGGCTTTTCCCTCACGGCGGGCGAGCACCTGGTCCGCGCCGCGGTCTACTACCACTTCGCCAAGTTCGTGTTCGTGCAGGACCTCGACCAGATGCGCGCCGCGCACATGAAGGCGGTCGAGTGCTACCGCGACGGCGTGGCGCTGCTCAAGCCCTTTCCGGGCAAGCGCGTGGCGATCCCGTTCGAGGGCAGGACCCTGTTCGGCGTGCTGCGCGGCTCGGGGCCCGGGGTCAAGCCGGTGGTGATCATGGCGCCCGGGCTCGACTCGACGAAAGAGGAGCTGCACGCCTACGAGGAGCCGTTCCTCGCGCGCGGCATGGCGACGCTCGCGATCGACGGCCCGGGGCAGGGCGAGGCGGAGTACGAGATCCCGATCTGCGGCGACTACGAGCGCGCGGCGCGCGCGGTGTGCGACTGGATCGGCGAGCGGGCCGATCTCGACGCTTCGCGCATCGCCCTCTGGGGCGTGAGCCTGGGCGGCTATTACGCGCCGCGCGCCACCGCTTTCGAGAAGCGCATCAAGGCCTGCATCGCGCTGTCCGGGCCGTTCGAATGGGACCGGATCTGGGACGGCCTTCCCGACCTCACGCGCGAGACCTTCCGCGTGCGCTCGCATGCCGCTTCCGAGAAGGAGGCGAGGGAGAAGGCGAAGGCCCTGACCCTGGCGGAGGCGGCGAAGAAGATCCGCTGCCCGATCTTCATCGTCGCCGGCCGGCAGGACCGGCTGGTGCCCGCGGCGGACGCCGAGCGGCTGGCGCGCAGCGTCGCCGGGCCGGTCGAGCTCCTGGTCGTCGAGGACGGCGGACACAATGCCAACAACCGCCCGTATCGTTACCGCAGCCGCACGGCCGACTGGCTGGCGGCGCAGTTCGGCTTACCGAAGGCATAAACAAGGAGGAGTGAGATGAGAGCAGGGTTCGCAAAATTGGCGGTGCTCGCGCTGGCCGCGATCGCCACGTCGGCTGCCGCGCAGCAATTCCCGACGCGGACGGTGAAATTCGTGTCGGGCGTGACCCCGGGCAGCGCCTCCGACACCATGGCGCGCATCCTCGCCGAGAAGCTGGAGAAGCAATGGGGCCAGCCGGTGATCGTCGAGAACAAGCTCGGCGCGGGGGGCATGATCGGCGCGAAGTACGTCGCGCAGGCGGAGCCCGACGGCCACACGATCATGATGTACGCCTCGGCGTTCACGGTGTCGCCCCTGCTGCAGCCGGGCGTGCTCAACCCGGCCGACCTGCAGCCGGTCGCGACGGTGGCGACGATCCCGACGGTGCTCATCACGCAGCCCGGCAAGTACAAGACGATCCAGGACTTCGTTAGCGCAGCGAAGGCGAACCCCGGCAAGATGGTGTGCTCCGACGCCGGCATCGGCAGCGCCACGCACATGGCGTTCGAGCGCTTCCGCTTCTCCGCCGGGATCCCGGACGTGCTCAACGTGCACACCAAGGGCGTCGGCGAAGCGGTCACGGAGGTGGTCGCCGGCCGCGCCGACTGCTACTTCGCGCTGGTCTTCCAGGCGAAGAAGCTGGTCGACGCCGGCAAGGTGGCGGCACTCGGCACGAGCGCGCCCAAGCGCTCGACGCTGATGCCCGACCTCCCCACCCTCGAGGAGCAGGGCTACCAGAACGCGAGCTACAACTTCTGGGTCGGCGCGCTGGTGCCGGCCAAGACGCCGCGCGCCATCGTCGACAAGCTGCACGACGACATCACCGCGCTGGTGGAGTCGCCGGAGGTCACCGACCGCATCCACAAGCTCGGCTGCGTGCCGCTGCCGATGTCGGTGAAGCAGTTCGAGGGCATGGTGGCCGCCGAGCTCAAGGAGAACGCGGCGCTCATCAAGAAGGCAAACATCAAGGCGGACTGAGTCGTTCGCCTTGAAGCTGCTGCGCGGCGCGCTGCCGTTCCTCGTGGTGGGCGCGCTCTGGGAAGCCTTCGCCCGCTCGGGCGCATTCCCGGCGCGTCTCTTTCCGACGCTCGAGCAGGTCGCCACGACCTTCGTGCGGCTCACGGCGGCCGGCATCCTGCCGCACCACGCCGCGCTCACGCTCTACCGCCTCGCCGCCGGCTTCGCGATCGCTGCGCTGGTCGGCGTGGCGCTCGGCATCGCCATGGGGCGCTCGCGGCGCGCCGAAGCCTTCCTCCTGCCGCTGGTCTCGATCGGCGCGCCGATTCCCGGCCTCGCCTACGCACCGCTCTTCCTGCTCTGGTTCGGGCTGGGCGACTCCGGAGCGATCGTGCTGGTCGCCTTCGTGTCGGCGTTCCCGGTGACCCTCAACACCTGGACCGGCGTCAAGGCGGTGAAGGAGATCTGGCTGCGCGCGGCGCGCACCATGGGCGCGGACGAGCGCCGGCTCTTCCGCCACGTCATCCTGCCCGGCGCCGCGCCCTATATCCTGACCGGCCTTCGCCTCGCCCTGGCTCAGGCCTGGCGCATCCTCGTCGCGGTCGAGATGCTCGCCGCCGTGCCCTGGGGCCTGGGCTGGCTGATCTTCGGCGCGCGCGAGTTCCTCAACACCGACGCGATGCTCGCCGGCATCGCGATGATCGCCCTGATCGGCGTAGCGCTCGATAAGTTCGCCTTCGAGCCGATCGAGCGCTACACCGTGGTGCGCTGGGGAATGATGGCCGCGTAGCGAGCCTCGACCATGCGAGCCATCCTCTCCGTCTTCATCGCCTTGATCGCCTACGAAGCGGTGGCGCGATCCGGCTGGTTCGCGGCGGCGCTCGTGCCGACGCTGCCGACCGTGGCGGGTACCCTGTGGAGCATGCTCGCCGACGGCACGATGGAAAGCCACGCGCTCGCCACCCTGGTGCGAGTCTTCAGCGGCCTTGCGCTCGCCACGCTCACCGGCCTGGTGCTCGGCTTCCTGATGGCGCGCTACGGCGCGGTCGAGCGCTTCTTCTCGCCGCTGGTGAGCGCGCTGATGCCGATTCCCTCGCTCGCCTGGGCGCCGGTGTTCATCCTCTGGTTCGGGCTGGGAAACGTGGCGACCATCCTGATCGTCTTCTATGCCTCGACCTTTCCCATGCTCATCAACACCTGGACGGGGGCGCGCGCCGTGAACCCGCTCTGGCTGCGCGCGGCGCGCGCCATGGGGGCGAGCGGGCCGCGTCTTTTCTGGAAGGTGATCGTGCCGGGCGCCTCGCCCTTCATCATCACCGGGCTGCGGCTCGCCTTCCAGCGCGCCTGGATCGCGGTGGTCGGTGCCGAGATGCTCGCTGCCTCGGCCTACGGCCTGGGCTGGGTGATCTTCGACGCGAAGGAATTCCTGAACGCCGACATCATGCTCTCGTCGCTCGCAGTGATCGGCGTCATCGGCTTCGTCTTCGAGCGGCTGGTGTTCGGCTCGCTCGAGCGGGCGACGATCCTGAGGTGGGGCATGCTGCGGACGGCGAAGGCATGAACCAGATCGAGGTCCGAGGCGTGTCCCTTTTCTACGAAACGCCCGCCGGCAAGGTCGAGGCGGTGCGCGCGGCGAGCTTCAGCGCCGCGCCCTCGGAGTTCGTCTGCCTGGTGGGGCCGAGCGGCTGCGGCAAGACGACGCTCCTCAACATGGTGGCGGGCTTCCTCGTGCCGTCCGCGGGAGAGATCCTGATCGGCGGCAGGCCGGTGAGCGGGCAGGGGCTCGACCGCGGCATCGTCTTCCAGGACTTTGCGCAGCTCTTTCCCTGGCGCACGGCGCTGGAGAACATCGCCTTCGGCCTGGAGATGAAGAAGCTGCCGCGGCCCGAGCGCGAGCGCATCGCCCTCGAGCAGCTGCGGCTGGTGCGCCTCGAGAAGTTCGCCCACGCCTATCCGCACCACCTTTCCGGCGGCATGCAGCAGCGGGTCGCCATCGCCCGCGCGCTCGCCTACAACCCCGGGGTGCTGCTCATGGACGAGCCTTTCGCGGCGCTCGACGCCATGACGCGCGACGAGATGCAGCGGCTGCTCGCCGAGGTGTGGCGCGAGACGAAGAAGACGGTGCTCTACGTGACGCACAACGTCGCCGAGGCGGTCTACCTTGCCGACCGCGTGGTCGTCATGAGCGCGCATCCGGGCCGGGTGAAAGCGGTCGTTTCGATCCGCCTGCCCCGGCCGCGCGACCCGCTCAGCGTAGAATTCATCGAGCATCAGCGAGAGCTGCTTTCGCATCTCACCCGACAGGAGGAGGCATGAGACGGCGCGATTTCCTCGCCGTGGCCGGCGCGGCCGCGGCGGTCCCGATGGCGACGGCCTGGCGATCGGCCCTGGCGCAGTCGACGGTCGTCAGGCAAGGCTATCAAACGAACATGTGGGGCATGGCCACCTACTATTTCCTGCGCTCCGGGGCGCCGGAGAAGCAGGGCCTCAAGTTCGAGGAGTTCGCGGTCCCTTCGGGAAATCTGACCATGCAGCAGATGGTCGGCCGGCAGGTCGACCTCGGCACCTATGCCGGGCCGTCGTTCATCCTCGGCCACGCGCGCGGCGGGCTGGTCGCCATCGCGCAGATCGAGCAGGTGGGCAGGACGGTGCGCGTGATGGCGCGTAAGGAGCTCGGCCTGAAGCGCATCGAGGACCTGAAAGGCAGGAAGGTCGCCGACCAGGTCGGCTCCTCGGTGAGCGCGGTGTTCACCGACATCATCGCGCCCAAGCACGGCCTGAAGCCCGGCGAGTGGCAGCAGGTGCGCATGAACGTGAACGACATGGTGGCCGCCATGGCGGCCAAGACCGTGGACGCGATGATCAACGTCGAGCCCTACAACGCGATCGCCGAAGCGGACGGTCTCGCGACGACGATCATGGACTACTGGGACGTCGACCGCATGCCGGTGTTCATGGCGGCGACGCCCGACTTCGTGACCGCGCACCCGGAGGAAACGGTGCGCTACCTCAAGGCTTGGCTGGCCGTGGCCGAGCACTTCAAGAACGACAAGAAGAAGGTCTCCGAGACGATCTACGGCTACTACAAGTCGAAGGGCTACCAGATGTCGCAGAGCACGTTCGACCAGGCGCTCGGCGCGGTCGAGGTCGACGTGACCTTCCCGGGCGACCTGAAGAGCTACATGCAGCAGCAGGCCGAGACGCTGCTGCACGAGAAGAAGATCAAGCAGATGCCCGACTGGTCGAAGGCGCTGCGCCCCGAGTTCATGCAGAAAGCCAAGGCCTGATCAGGAAAATGAAGCCGATCTCAGTGGCGGTGGTGGGCACGGGCTGGTGCGGCGGCATCCGCGCCGAAACGCTCGCCGGACATGCGCTGGTGAAGGAGCTGCACCTCGCCGAGACGCGCGCCGAGCGCCTCGCCGAGCTCTCGAAGAAGCTGCAGCCGGCGACCGCGACGGCCGATTACCGGGAGCTCCTGAAAAAGGAGATCGAGGCGGTGTACATCTCCGCCACGCCGGAGAGCACGCACTACCCGATGGCGAAGGATTTCCTCTTCGCGGGTAAGCACGTGTTCCTGGAGAAGCCGATCGCGATGACGCTCGGCGAGGCGGACGAGCTGATCCGGATCGCGAAAGACAAGCGGCTGAAGTTCACCATCGGCTACTCGCAGCGCTTCAACCCGAAGTTCGCTTACGTGAGGAAGTGCCTCCGCGACGCGACCATCGGCCGGCCGGTCACCGCGCTCGTCTCGCGCCACATCACGCGCATGCTCGGCACGAAGATCAGCGGCCGCTCGAAGCTCTCGCCGGCGGCGATGGAGGCGACGCACGACCTCGACTTCGTCTTCTGGTGCCTGGAGCCCGCAAGGCCGGTGCGCGTGTATTCGCAGGTCAACTACGGCGCGATGCGCGAGCTCTCGGGCGGCGGCGACGTCCCGGACCAGCAGTGGATCATGATCACCATGGACAGCGGCATGTCGATCGTGGTCGGCGGCGGTTGGAGCCTGCCGCTCGGCTACCCGAACTTCTCCACCACCTGGATCGAGATGGTCGGCACCGAAGGCGCGGTGATGGTGGACGACAGCCACAAGGACGTCGTCGTCAACACGGTGAAGAAGGGCATGCAGCTGCCGATGTCGACCATGCCGGGGGAGTTCGTCGAGCACACCTACGCCGGGCCGATGGCGCCGGAGACGATCCACTTCCTCGAGGCGGTGGTCTACGACCGCGAGGTGATGGTCAGGCCCGAGCACGCGCGGATGGTGATGGAGGTGTACATCGCCGCCGATCTCTCGGCCGAGCGCAACGAGCCGGTTTCGCTGCCCCTGAGAAAGTCGCTTGAGAAAGCAGCCTAGGCGGATCGGACTGGCGATCGTCGGCGCCGGGCGGGTCGGCCTGTTCCGCGGCGAAGTCGCGGCGCGCCATCCCATGGTCGACTTCATCGGCGTCGCGGACCTGAAGCCCGACCGCGCGAAGCGGGTCGGCGACCAGTGCAAGGCCGACTTCGTCACCACCGATTTCCGAAAGCTGCTGGAACGCCCGGAGGTCACGGCGGCAATCATCTCGACCGACGAGCACCTGCACGTCGAGCCGATCCTCGCCGCCGTCGAGCGCAAGCTCTCGCTGATGATCGAAAAGCCGCTCGCCACCGAGCTCGCCGATTCCGCAAGAGTGCTGAAGGAAATCGAGAAAGCCAAGGTCGACGCGGTGGTCGGCTACACCCAGCGCTTCCGCCGCAAATGGCTCTCCGCCAAGGAAAAGGTGCGCAGCGGGGCGCTCGGCGACGTGTCGCTCGTCACCTCGCGCGCGTTCATGAACCGCCTGGTCGCGCTCGACAACTACAAGCGCACCAGCGATCCGTCGAAGATCTCGCCGATGGTGATCTCGGGCACGCACGCGCTCGACGTGGTGATGTGGATGATGGAGGCGAAGCGGCCGGTCGAGATCTTCGCCCGTTCGGTCGACAAGGCGCTCGGGCCGCTCTGCAAGGGCATCGACGCCACGGCGGGCACCATCGTCTTCGAAGATGGAAGCCTGTATCACTCGGTGATCTCCTGGGCGCTGCCGGTGGTCTGGCCGGGTGCGGTGTACAGCCTGGAAGTGGGCATCACCGGCACGGAAGGCGTGCTGACGATCGACGACACGCATCGCGACATCGTGCTCGCCACTGCCGTCTCGCAATCGGAAGGCTATGCGCCGGATTCCCAGAGGCGGGTCGATTTCCTCGGCAGCTATCCGCCGGGCGACATGGTGCTCGGCGAGCTGCGCGGGCCGATGCGCGAGGAGACCGAGCAGTGGCTGAACCGCATCTGCATGCAGCTTCCGACGCAGCACGCGAGCGCCGCCGAGGCGCACCACCGCCTGATGCTCACCAAGGCATTCGACAAGTCGGCGCGGCTGAAGAAGGCGGTTGCGCTCCCCATAACGGAGGAATGACCATGGGCAGGCGCGCGGCATGGCTTTTCGTGGCGTTTTCTCTGACCGCGGCTGCGCAGGACTATCCCAACCGCCCGGTGCACATGATCATCCCGTTCGCGCCGGGCGGCGCTTCCGATTTCGTCGGCCGGATCCTGCAGCCGGGGCTCGCCGACGCGCTCGGCCAGCCGATCGTCATCGACAACCGCCCGGGCGCCTCGGGCAACATCGGCATGGAAGCGGCCGCCAGGGCGGCGCCGGATGGCACTACGATATTCCTTGGAAACATCGGCACCGTGGCGATCAATCCCGGCGTCTTCACCAAGCTGGACGTGCACCCGACCAAGGACTTCATCGCCGTGACGCAGGTCGTCGACGTGCCCGGCGTGCTCATAGCCCATCCGTCATTCCCGCCGAAAACGGTGCAGGAATTCGTCGCCTACGCCAGGGCGAACCCGGGCAAGGTGAACTACGCCTCGCCGGGCAGCGGCAGCCAGAACCGGCTGGAAATGGAGCGCCTCAGGAAGAGCGCAGGGTTGGACATGGTGCACGTTCCTTACAAGGGCGGCGCCGGACCCGCCGTCGCGGCGCTCGTCGCCGGCGAAACGCACCTCATGTTCGTCACCGCCTCCTCGGCCATGCCGATGATCAAGGCCGGGCGCCTGAAGGTGCTCGCGGTCACCGCGCCCAGGCGCCTCGAGCCGCTGCCCGACGTGCCGACCATGTCGGAAGCGGGCTTCCCCGGCTTCGAGAGCGGCTCCTGGCAGGGCATCTTCGTCCCGGCCGGCACGCCCAGGGAAGTCGTCGATCGCCTGTACGCCGTGGTGGTAAAGACGATGCAGTCGCGCGAGGTCGCCGAGCGGCTCGGCAAAGGCGGCGTGGAAGTCGTGACCAGCCGTTCGCCCGCGGCGTTCGCCGGCTTCGTCGCCGCCGAGAGCGAGCGCTGGAGCAAAGCGGCCCGCGAAGCGGGCGCCACCGTCGACTGATGCTGAACGTTGCCGTCTGCGGGCTCGGCTGGTGGGGCAGGATCATCGTCCCGCTCGTCAAGACGAGCGCCAGGCTGCGCGTGGCCTGCGTGGTGGATCCCGATCCGAAGGCCGCGTCATTCGCGGACCAGCAGGGCGTCTCTCTCAAATCGTTCGACGAGGCGCTGCGCGATCCTGCGGTGCAGGGCGTCGTCCTCTGCACGCCGCATACGCTCCACACCGAGCAGATCCTGGCCGCGGCGAACGCCCGCAAGCACGTCTTTTGCGAGAAGCCGCTCGCCATGTCGCGGGCCGAGGTGCTCAGATCCGTGCAGGCCTGCAATGCCAACGGCGTAACGCTCGCGGTCGGCCATGAGAAGCGCTTCGAGCCGCCGATCCAGGAGCTCATGCGCATGGCCGCTGCCGGCGAGCTCGGCACGCTGCTGCAGATCGAGGCCAACTTCGTGCAGGACAAGTTCCTCGGCCTCGCGGCGGACAACTGGCGGCTCTCGCAGAAGGAGGCGCCGGCCGGACCGATGACCGCCACCGGCATCCACCTGCTCGACCTTTCGGTCGGCGTGCTGGGCGCGGCGGATCGGGTTTTCGCCTCGGTGAAAACGCTGGGAAGCGAGCTGACGAACGGCGATACGCTCGGCATCCTCGTCAACTTCAAATCCGGCGCCAACGCCTTGCTTGGGGCGGTGCTCGCCACCCCATTCGATGGGCGCTTCGCGGTGTACGGCAACCAGGCTTGGGCGGAGGTGCGCGACAAGGCCCATCCCGAAGCGCCGCAGGGCTGGACCCTCACTGTCCACCGGAGGGGCGGGCACAAGACGGTGAAGGATTACCCGCCGGCCAAGGCGGTGCTCGCCAACCTGGAAGCGTTTGCCGAGGCGGCGGGCGGCGGCGCGCCCTATCCCGTGGCGCAGGCGCAGATGATCGCCAACGTTTCGGCCCTCGAGGCCGTTTTCCGATCGGCCCGCAGCGGCCAAATTGAGAAGGTCGAGAACTGATGAAGCTGGGAACGTTCATGATGCCGCTGCACCCGCCTCAGCGGCAGCCGTGGGAGACCTACCTCGAGGACCGCGAGGCGATCCTGCTCGCCGACCGGCTGGGCTATGCGGAGGCGCTGGTCGGAGAGCACGTCACCGACCTCGCCGAGAACGTCACCTCGTGCCTCATGTTCCTTGCCAGCCTGGCGCACGAGACGAAGCGGATCGTCCTCGGCTCGGGCACCGTCAACATGCCGAACTCGCATCCGGCGGCGATCGCCGCGCAGGTGGCGATGCTCGACCACATCCTGAAGGGGCGCTTCATCTTCGGCATCAGCCCGGGCGGGCTCATGTCCGATGCCGAGGTGTTCGGCAACTACAAGAAGGACCGCAACGCGATCTTCCTCGAGTCGATCAACATGGTGCTCGACATCTGGAAGGGCGGGCCGCCTTATAACCTGCAGGGCCAGTTCTTCCAGGTCAGCACCCAGCAGACCCAGATCCCGGAAATCGGCCAGGGCTTCATCCTCAAGCCGTATCAGAAGCCGCATCCGCCGATCGTGGTAACGGCGGTGGCGCCGCACTCGAAGGGCGTCACCGAGGCGGCGAAGCGCGGCTGGACGCCGATCTCGGCCAACTTCCTGCTGCCGGAGTGGGTGGCGAGCCACTGGCCGAGGTACGTCGAGGGCTGCAAGGAATCGAACCGGCCGGCGAGAGGTGCCGACTGGCGAGTCGCGAAGTCCATTTTCGTCGCCGACGACGAAAAGACCGCGCGGCGCTACGGCCACACCGCCGAAGGGCCCTATCACTTCTATTTCAAGCAGCTGATCCGCAAGCTGGTCGGCGCGGGCGGCCGCGGCAACCTCTTCAAGCTCGACCAGAACGAGCCTGATGCGTCGATCACCGCCGACACGATGACGCCGCGGCTCGTCATCGCCGGCACGGTGAGCAGCGTGGTGGAGCAGATCCTCGCCTTTCGCGACAAGGTCGGGCCGTTCGGCACGCTCTACTATGCCTGCCACGACTGGCTCGACCCGAAGCTCGGCCGCCGCTCGATGGAGCTGATGGCCGAGCAGGTGATGCCGAAGGTCAACGCCGCGTTGAAGGAGTGACGCCATGCAGGTAAAACGCGTTGGAGTATTCCTCGGCGCCGAAGTGAGCGGCGTCGATCTCAGGCAGCCGCTCGACGCGGCGACGGTGGAGGCGATCCGCCAGGCGCACGCCGAGCACGGCGTGCTGGTCTTCCCGAAGCAGAAGATCTCCTCGGAGGATCTGAAGCGCTTCGGCCGCTCTTTCGGCAAGCTCACCGTGCATCCGTTCTCGACCTCGAGCGCGCAGAGCCCGGAGCTCATCGTCTACGACAACAAGGAAGGCAACCCGCCGGCGGCGACCGACATCTGGCACTCCGACGAGACGTTCCGCGAGGCGCCGCCCATGGGCACGATGCTCTGCTCGAAGATCGTCCCGGAGGTCGGCGGCGATACCGCGTTCTGCAGCATGAGCGCGGTGTACGACGGGCTGTCGGACCGCTGGCAGCGCTTCCTCTCCGGCCTGGAAGCGGTGCACGACTTCAAGCCGTTCAAGGAATTCTTCAAGGGCGGCGATCGGCAGCAGCTCGAGCAGCTGCGCAAGTACGAGGACCTCTATCCGGCGGTCACGCATCCGATGGTGACGCTGCATCCGGTGACCCGGCGCAAGGTGCTGTTCGTGAACCCGCAGTTCACGCTCGCCATCAAGGGCATGGCCGAGGACGAGAGCCGCGCGGTGCTCGAGATGCTCTTCAGCAAGACCAGGATCCACGAGTACCAGTACCGCCACCGCTGGCGGCCGGACATGGTGGTGTTCTGGGACAACCGCGGCGTGCAGCATTCGGCGCTGCACGACTATTACCCGCACCGCCGCCTGATGGAGCGGGTGACGATCCAGGGCACCCAGCCGCTCGCCGCCGATGCGCCGGCCGATCCGAAGGAGCTGCGCCGCTACCTGATGCCGCCGCTCTCGCAGTTCAAGGCGACCGCCCAGAAGCGCCAGCATGAGCTGGAGACGAACAAATGAGCGAAGCGGCGAAGACGCCGGGGGCAAAGAAAGCCGGTCCCGGCGAGCACCTCTTCGACCTGCACAAGGTCAACGAGATCATGGGCGGCCCGGGCTACTCGCCGGTCTTCGGCGGCTGCGTCGAGGGCGAGCGCATGATCGTCGCGCTGATGCGCTATCCCGCCGGCAAGCCCTCGGACGCGCACTCGCATCCGAACGAGCAGTGGATCTTCATCCTCGAGGGCGAGCTCGAGATGAACTTCGACGGCCATTGGTACAAGGGCACGCCGGGCCACGTGTTCTACGTGCCGGCGAACCGCGTGCACCAGGCGAGGAACGAGGGGCCGACGGACTGCGTATTTTTTACCTGCAAGGATTCCTCGCACGGGCTGCACGGCACGAGGCAGGCCGGGGTGGGTCGCAGGAGCTAGCTGTCGCCCGGTCGTCGAATCGACCACAGCGCGCCGCGGCTTCCGTCCGATAGTGCGCACCGCGCGGCGCCGATATAGTGATTCTGCGCAGCGACGCCTTCGCAGTCCTTCGTACAAGATTCGGGAGACGCACCATGCCGGAGTCCCAGACCCAGTTCTTCGACCTCTATCGCACCAGCCTGCGCGCGATGAACGATCTCATGAAGTCCTCGCTCGAGACCACCGAGCGCTTGCAGAACCAGCAGCTGCAGCAGGTGAGGAGCGCCATCGAGGAGACCACCCGTTCGACCGGCCAGATGGGCGAGGTGCGCAGCATGGACGAGCTCATGGCGGCGCAGGCGCGGCTCGCCGGGTCGCAGATCCAGCGCACCATGGATTTCTGGGGCAGCCTGTGGCGCGCCGCCGGCGACAACCAGATCGCCTTCATCTCCCAGATGCAGTCGCTCGGCTCGCGCGCGACGCAGGACGTGGTACGCCTCGCGACCTCCCAGGTGTCGACGATCAGCGGCGCGGCGCGCGACGCAGGCAACGCCGTGCGCGAGAGCGCGACGCAGGCCGAGCGCTCGGCACAGCAGCACCGCAAGACCGGCTGAGGATTACTGCAGCTTGAGGTTCGCCTGGTGGAGGAACTCGCCCCAGTCGCGAGTTTCCTTGACCACGAGCTTCTGGAAGTCTTCCGGCGAGCCCGAGAGGGTGACGGTGAGCATCTTCTTTCCCAGGTCGGATTTCATCTCCGGCTTGCCGAGGACCGCCGCCACCGACTGGTAGAGCTTCTCGACGATAGGCTTGGGCGTCGCCGCGGGGGCGAACATCCCCTGCCAGGCGTTGGTGCCGATGCCGGGATAGCCCTGCTCGCTTAACGTCGGCACGTTCGGCAGCTCCGGCAACCGCTCGGTCGGCACGGCCGCCAGCGCCTTCAGCCGCCCGCTGCGGATGTGGGGCAGCAGCGAGGCCATGTTGAAGAACGCCACCTGGACCTCGCCCGCCACCATCGCCGGGATGGCCTGCCCGGCGCCGCCTTTGTACGGCACGTGAGTCATCTGGATGCCGGCGGCCCGCATGAAGCGCTCCATGTCGAGGTGCGGATAGCTGCCGACGCCCACCGAGGCGAAGTTGATCTTGCCCGGCTCCTTCTTCGCCAGGGCGATCAGCTCTGCGATGTTGTTCGCCGGGAAGGCGGCGTTGGCCACCACGATGTGGGGAATCTCCACGAGCTTGGTGATGCCCGCCAGGTCGCGGGAAGGCTTGATGGTGAGCTGC
Organism: Burkholderiales bacterium; assembly: GCA_035639215.1. Classification (GTDB taxonomy): domain Bacteria; phylum Pseudomonadota; class Gammaproteobacteria; order Burkholderiales; family SG8-39; genus SCGC-AG-212-J23. The sequence goes on along the minus strand of DASQYN010000409.1, from coordinate 3,482 downwards.
TCCGCGTACACGTTCTCGTTGATGGCGTTGGTGGAGACGTTGCCGACGAGCAGGGTGTAGCCGTCCGGTGCCGCCTTCGCCGTCGCCTCGAGCGCCAGGTTGCCGTTGGCCCCGGGCTTGTTCTCCACCAGGAACGCCTGGCCGAGCGCCTCGGTCAGCTTGGCCGCGACGATGCGGGCGATGATGTCCGTGGCGCCGCCCGGCGCGTAAGGCACCAGCACCTTTACCGGCCGGCTGGGATAGGCGTCCTGCGCCGCCGCCGGCAATGCGACAGCCGCGCAGAAAACGAGCGCGAAGAATCTTCTCATTGGGGCTCCTCCTCGCGTGGCATCATAACCGAGGGCCGCATCAGCACCTTTCCCGTTCGCAGCGCCTCGCGGCAGCGGTGTCGCTCTGGGCAGACAATGCCGGGGAATACTCACAGGCCCTGTGGAAAGCTCTGTGGATTGCCTGTGCAACGCCTGTGGAAGGATTCGGCTACAAGCCGTCGCGGGCTGCCCCTGCGGTCCGCTGCTTAAGAAATAGGCACCCGTTTCTCCAATGGATTCAGACGACTGGAAATCAGGATCGATGCGCGCGATAGACATTCATGCCCACTGGTATCCGAAGGAATGGCTCGAGCTGTTCGAGCGCGACGGCGGCCGCGAAGGCGCCTCGCTCGAGCGCGTCGCCGGCGGCTACCGCCTCAAGGCGAAGCACATCACCAACGCGTTCGACGAGCGCTTCGTGGTCGTCTCGCAGCGCGTCGAGGAAATGGACAAGCGCCGCATCGACGTGCATGCGCTCTCGCTCACCACGCCGATGGTGTACTGGGCATCCCCGCCGCTCGCCCTCGCGCTTAGCCAGGCGTTCAACGACGCGGCCTGCGCCGCGCATCGCAAGTTCCCCGACCGCCTGGTCGGCCTCGCCATGGTGCCGATGCAGGCGCCGGAGCTCGCGCTTAAGGAGCTCGAGCGCGCGGCGAAGCTGCCGGGCATCAAGGGCCTCTATCTCGCGACTAACGTCAACGGCGAGGAGCTCGACGAGAAGAAGTTCTGGGCGGTCTATGAAGCGTGCGAGGCGCTCGGCTGGACCATCTTCCTGCACCCGGTGGACACCATCGGCCAGGAGCGCACCAAGAAGTTCTACCTGAAGAACCTCTGCGGCAACCCCTACGACACCGGCGTCGCCGCGGCCCACCTCATTTTCGGCGGGGTCCTCGACCGGTTCGAGAAGCTGCAATTCAACCTGCCGCACGCCGGCGGCACCTTTCCTTGGCTGATCGGCCGCTGGGACCACGGCACGCGCGTGCGGCCCGAGCTCAAGCACATGAAGCAGCCGCCGAGCGCGTACCTGAAGCGCTTCACCTACGACAGCATCGGGCACGACGACCGCATCAACGCCGCGCTGGTGAAGCTTGTCGGCGCGGACCGCGTCACGCTCGGCAGCGACTACTGCTTCGACATGGGGCTCGACGATCCTCGCGCTACCGTGGATAGGATCGCCGGCTTGTCGGCGGCGGAGAAGGACATGATCTTCGGCGGCAACGCCGCGAAGCTGCTTAAGCTTTAATTCGGGCGCTCCACGCCACCGGCAGCATCGAGCAGTCCTTGGCGCCCAGCCCCGCCTGCGAGGCGCGCGTGAATCCCTCCAGCGCCGCCTGGGTGACCAGCGACGAGCCGCCGAGCGAGCGGATCTCCTCGACCATCTCGGTCAGGTCCTTCTTCATCGTATCGATGTTGACGGTTACCGGGCTCGGCTCCTTGCCGGCGAGCGCGCCGGCCACCGTGGCGGCGCGGTTCTTCATCATGTTCGGCGCTCCGGAAGTGTCGGCCAGGATGTCCATCAGGCGCGCCGGCTCGAGCTCCAGGTCCCGCACCAGCGAAAGCGCCTCGCCGAGCGCCTGCCAGTAGACGAGCAGCGGCAGGTTGATCGCGAGCTTCATGCGCGAGCCGGCGCCCACCGGCCCGACGTGCTCGACGCGCCGGCACATCTGATCGAGGACCGGTCGCGCGCGCGCCACGTCGGCCGCATCGCCGCCCGCGAAGCCGAAGAGCTTGCCCTCGCGGGCCGGGCCGATGGTGCCGCCGACCGGGCATTCGACCAGCTTGGCTCCGGAAGAAAGGATCTTCCGCGAAAGCTGCTGCTGCGCCTGCGGCCGCACGGTCGACATCTCGATGAACAGCTTGCCCTTCACGTCGGCGGCGAGCATCTCGCCGTAGACCTGCTCGACCGCGCGCGCGTCGGTAAGGATGCTGATCACGACCTCGGAGCGCCCGGCGAGCTGCCCGGGCGTGCCGGCCACGGCCAGCCCTGTCGCGCGGGCCTTGTCCGCGCTGCGGTTCCAGACCATCATCTCGTGCCCGAGCGAGGCGAGCCGCGCGGCGATGGCCGAGCCCATCTTTCCCGTTCCTGCGATGCCGATCTTCATGTGAAAACCACCCTCGTCACCATCGCGACGCCGACGACGCCGCTCGATGGCGCATGGTACGAGCCCGAGAACCGGCCGGCGCACTCGGCGGCGCTGCTGTTTCACGGCAATACCATGAATTTCTACACCGGCGCGCCGCGCTTCCTGCCGCCGGCGCTCGCCCGGCTGGGGCTCGCGTCGCTCGCCTTCAACCGCCGCGGCCACGACATCCTCGCCATCCGGGCAAGCCGCGCCGCCGAAGGCGCCGCCTTCCAGACCTATCGCGAGGCGATCGAGGACAACCGCATCGCCGCCGCCTGGCTCGTCGAGCAGGGCTTCCCGCGCCCGGCGGTGATCGGCCACAGCAACGGCGGCATGCTCGCGGTGCGCCACGTGAGCGACCATCCCGAGACCAAGGCGCTGGTGCTGCTCTCCGCGCATTGCGGCGGGCGCCACATGCTGCCGAGGAGCTGCGCTGCGGGATTGCTCGCCCAGGACCGGCTCGGCGAGACGATCGCGAAGGCCGCCGCGCTGGTGAAGGCGGGAAAGGGCCGCGACCTGATGCTGCTGCCGGGCTGGTGGTACGCGACGAGCGCCGAGAGCTTCCTCGAGCTCGCCAACTGCCCGGACATCCTCGAGCTCGCGCCCCGCATTCGCTGCCCGGTGCTGTATCTGCGGGGCGACCAGGAGCCGCGCGATCTCTATCCGGCGGAAGAGTTCGCGCGCCGCTCCGGCGGGCCCTGCACGGTCGAGATCGTGCCGCAGTGCGATCACTTCTACGTCGGGCGCGAGGCGGCGATCAGCGAGATCGTCTGCCGCTGGCTCGCCGCCTTAAACCTCAGTTGACACGCGCGAAGGGCCCGGCTCAAATTGCCGGCCGAGGAGAGAGGGCCTTGACCGCGCCGAAGACCGAGGTCCGCGATGGCATGCGGATCGACTGGGACGTTGCGATCGCCATGGACGATGGCGTGGTGCTGCGCGCCGACGTTTACCGGCCGAACGAGTCGCGGCAGGCGCGCTACCCGGTCATCCTGAGCTACGGGCCGTACGCCAAGGGGCTCGCGTTCCAGGACGGCTATCCGAGCGCGTGGCA
>DASQYN010000408.1:0-8280 GCA_035639215.1 Burkholderiales bacterium | reverse complement strand
GCCGCGGCGCGCCGGCATCTCAAGCGCTCGGGCGTCCCGGTGGAGAACTCGAAGGGCGAATGGGGCAAGGGCCAGCACGAGCTCAACATCCGCTACGCGGAGGCGCTCGAGATGGCCGACCGCCACGTGATCTTCAAGCAGTGCCTGAAGGAGATCGCGGAGGCGAGCGGGCTGAGCGTCACCTTCATGGCCAAGCCCTCGGCCGAGGGCGCCGGCTCGAGCTGCCATATCCACTTCAGCCTCTGGCGCGACGGCAAGAACGCGTTCAGCGACGAGGGCGAAATTTTTCGCTGGTTCCTGGGCGGGTGGATCGCGCACGTCCCCGACGTGATGCCCTTCTATGCGCCGACCATCAATTCGTACAAGCGCTACGTCGACGCGTCCTGGGCGCCGACGCGCCTCGCCTGGAGCCACGACAACCGCACGGCCGGGTTTCGCGTGGTCGGCGACGGGCCGAGCCTGCGCATCGAGTGCCGCATCCCGGGCGCGGATGCCAATCCCTATCTGGCGCTCGCCGCTTCGCTCGCCTCCGGTCTCGACGGCATCGCCAACCGCATCGAGCCGCCCGAGTGCTTCGTCGGCGACGTTTACGCGGCGCGCACCCTGCCGCGCGTGCCCTATACGCTGGCCGAGGCCGCCACGCGGTTCGAGAAGAGCGAGTTCGCGAGGCGCGCCTTCGGCGAAGCGGTGGTCGAGCACTACGCGCATTTCTTCCGCAGCGAGGTGCACGCTTTCGACGCTGCGGTCACCGACTGGGAACGTCAACGGTACTTCGAAAGAATATGAGACTGAAAGACAAGGTGGCTCTGATCACCGGCGCCGGCAGCGGCATCGGCCGCCAGGCGGCGCTGCTCTTTGCACGCGAAGGCGCGAGGGTGGCCGTCGTCGACGTGAACGAGCAGACGGCGAACGAGACCGCGGCAATGCTCGCCGGCGCGATCGCGGTGCGCGCCGACGTGTCGAAAGCCGCCGACTGCGCGAAGATGGTCGCGGCAGCCGAGAAGGCGTTCGGCCGGCTGAACGTGCTCTTCAACAACGCTGGCATCATGCACGCGAAGGACGACGACGCGATCGCCACCGACGAGTCGATTTGGGATCTCACGCTCGAGGTCAACGCGAAAGGCGTCTTCCTCGGCTGCAAGTACGGCATCCCGGCGCTGCGCCGCGCCGGCGGCGGCTCGGTGATCAACACCGCCTCGTTCGTCGCGCGCCTGGGCGCGGCGACGCCGCAGATCGCCTACACCGCGAGCAAGGGCGCGGTGCTCGCGATGACCCGCGAGCTGGCGGTGATCCATGCACGCGAGAACATCCGCGTCAACGCGCTCTCGCCGGGACCGCTGCGCACCGAGCTGCTGATGAGCTTCCTCGACACCGAGGCGAAGAAGCAAAGGCGCCTGGTGCATGTGCCGATGGGGCGCTTCGGCGAGGCCGAGGAGATCGCCAAGGCGGCGCTCTTCCTCGCGAGCGACGAGTCGTCCTACATGACCGGCACGGAGTTCCTGGTGGACGGCGGGCTCACCGCCGCGTACGTCACCCCGGAGTGAGCGCGAAGCGATAGCAGCCCTTGCCGGCGCGCTTCGCTTCGTACATCGCCTGGTCGCAGAGCCGCAGCAGCTCGTCGGGGTTCGGCTTTTCTCCCGGGCGCGGCGCGCCCCAGGCGATGCCAACGCTCGCGCCGATGCGCAGGCCGCCGCCGGCAAAGACGTCGATCTCGCTCACCGCCGTCATCACCGTTTCGGCGACCCGGACCGCGTCCGCGCGCTCGCGCACCGCATCCATCAGAATCACGAACTCGTCGCCGCCCCAGCGCGCGAACGTGTCGGCCTGGCGCACGGTGCGGGCGATGCGGGCGCCGATCTCCTGCAGCATGCGGTCGCCCGCCTCGTGGCCGAGCGTGTCGTTCACCGCCTTGAAGCCGTCGAGGTCGAAAAGCAGGAGCGCGAGCGGGCGGCCATTGCGCGCCGCCGCGGCGAGCGCCTGCGAGAGCCGCTCGCGGAAATGCAGGCGGTTGGAAAGCTTGGTGAGCGGGTCGCGCCAGGCGAGCTGCGCGATCTCGTCCATCTTCTCCGCCAGGCGACGGTTGCCGCGCTTGATGCGGCGCAGGAGCATCGCGGTGTTGATCGATGTGGCGAGCATGCCGAAAAGGATCGAGGCGCCGAACAGCAGCTCGCGCTGCCAGTACGGGCTCGCGGCGAGGGCCCATGCCATGCCTCCCATGGCGATCGCCGTGGCGAGGAAGAGGTAATGGCGGCCGAAGCGCAGGCCCCAGCCCACCGTGGTGAGGAAATTGAACCCCACGTACGCGGCGAAGAGCCCGCCGAAGGAGGCGATATAGCTCGCCACCAGGTTATCCGCCAGCAGCGCAAAGGCGCGCCTCGCGTGCGTGGTCACCGGGTGACGATGCACGAGGATCGCGTAGCCGATCGCGTAGAGCGGGAAAAGGATCGCGGTGGCGATGATGCCGCCGGGAAGCACGCTGAATCGCTCGGCGACGACAAAGCCGCAAAGGCCGGCGAGCGTGCACATGAGGCGCGTGCGCGCCTGGCCCTGCTCGGCGTTGTGACCGGTCTCCGCGCCGAGCCAGTGACCGAGCGGCAGCATGCGATCGAAAAAAACGCTGGTGCGGCTTGCGCCGGAAGCGACAACCGATGCCAAGCGACCTCCCTTCTCCCGTCGCCAATGTACCCCGGCCGGCGGCAAAGCCAAACTCGGCGGACGCCGCGATAAGCGGAGCGCCCGGCCCGTGCTTCAGGCCGGAGCGGCGAGGCGCGTCGCGAGCACTGGCCGCAGCTGCTCGTGCGCACGGCGCAGCAGCTCCTCGGTGCTCGCCCAGTCGATGCACGGGTCGGTGACCGAGACCCCGTAGCGCAGCTTCGCGCGGTCCTCAGGGATCGGCTGGTTGCCCGCCTCGAGGTTGGACTCGAGCATCAGGCCGACGATCGAGCGATTGCCCTCGATGATCTGGTGCAGGCAGTCGCGGAACACGAGCGGCTGCAGGCGATGGTCCTTCATGGCGTTGGCATGCGAGCAATCGACGACGATGTTCGGCGGCAGCTTCGCTCTGGCGAGCGCGTCGTCGGCGAGGCGCACGCTCACCGTGTCGTAGTTGGGCCGCGCGGCGCCGCCGCGCAGCACCAGGTGCCCATAGCGATTGCCGCGCGAGCGGATGACGCTCGTCCGGCCGGCCGCGTTGACGCCGAGGAAGCTGTGCGGCTGCGCCGCCGAGCGGATGGCGTTGATCGCCACCTCGAGGCCGCCGTCGGTGCCGTTCTTGAAGCCGACCGGCGTGGAGAGCCCGCTCGCCATTTCGCGGTGGGTCTGCGACTCGCTGGTGCGCGCACCGATGGCATACCAGGCGATCAGCTCGGCGAGGTACTGCGGGCAGATCGGGTCGAGCGCCTCGGAGCCGGTCGGCAGGCCGAGCTCCGCGAGCCGCATCAGCAGCGCCCGCCCGCGCAGCAGGCCTTCGTCGATGCGGAACGAGTCGTCCATGAACGGGTCGTTGATGAAGCCCTTCCAGCCGAGCGCGGTGCGCGGCTTCTCGAAGTACACCCGCATCACCAGCAGGAGTGTTTCGCGCACCTCGCCGGCGAGGCGGCGCAGGCGGTCCGCGTACTCGAGCGCGGCCTCCGGATCGTGGATCGAGCATGGCCCGACGACGACGAAGAGGCGTGCGTCGCGCCGGTCGAGGATGGCCTCCACGGCGCGGCGTCCCTCGAGAACGGTCCGCGCCGCGGCCGCGCTTACCGGCAGGCGCTCGTGCACCTCCTGCGGCGACGGGATCTCGACCATCGCTTCGACGTTGATGTTCTGGAGCGGCGGGGCCGGGTTCTTGCTGGCAGCCATAGCGCGAAGGGTACACTGCCCGCGTGCGAACCATCTCGCCCATCGACGGCTCGCTCCTCGCCGAGCGCGCTGCCGCTTCTTCCGCCGACATCGAACGGACGCTCGCCGAGGCCGCGGCGGCGCAGCGGCGCTGGCGCCGGGTCCCGGTAGCCGAGCGCGCCGCGATGGTGCGACGCATGGTCGAGTGGTGCGTGGCGCGCGCCGATGCGCTCGGCGAAGAGCTGACGCGCCAGATGGGCCGGCCGATCGCCTACAGTCCGAACGAGATCCGTCGCGGGTTCCAGGAGCGCGCCCTGTATATGGCGTCCATCGCCGGCGAGGCGCTGCAGGATCTGTCCATCGAGGATCACCGGCGCTTTGTCCGGCGCGAGCCGCTCGGCGTGGTGCTCGTGGTCGCGCCGTGGAACTATCCCTGGCTCACCTCGGTGAACGCGGTGGTGCCGGCGATCCTCGCCGGCAACGCCGTGGTCCTGAAGATGGCGCAACAGACGCCGCTCGTGGCCGAGCGCTACGCCGAAGCGTTCCGGGCGGCCGGCCTGCCGCAGGGCGTGTTCCAGTTTCTCCACCTGAGCCACGAGCAGACCGCACGGGTCATCGCCGATCCGCGCGTCGCCTTCGTCGCCTTCACCGGCTCGGTCCCGGGCGGCCACGCCGTGCAGCAGGCCGCGGCCGGCCGCTTCGTCGCGACCGGCCTCGAGCTCGGCGGCAAAGACCCGGCCTACGTCCGCGCCGATGCGCCCTTCGATGACACGGTGGAAAACGTCGTCGACGGTACGTACTTCAACTCCGGCCAGTCCTGCTGCGGCGTGGAGCGCATCTATGTCGCGCGGCCGATTTTCCGGCGCTTCGTCGAAGCCTTCGTCGATCGGGTGAAGAAGTACCGGCTCGGCAACCCGCTGGAGAAGGTAACGACGCTCGGTCCGATGGTGCGCACGGAAGCGGCCGACCTGGTGCGCGGGCAAATCCGCGAGGCGCTCGCCAAAGGCGCGCGCGCCCTCATCGAACCGAAGAGCTTCCCGGCCGACCGGGAAAGCACGCCCTATCTCGCGCCGCAGGTCCTCGTCGACGTGAACCACGACATGCAGGTAATGAGCGAAGAGAGCTTCGGCCCGGTGGTCGGCATCATGCCGGTCGACTCCGACGAGGAGGCGGTGCGCCTCATGAACGACAGCCGCTACGGGCTGACCGCCTCGATCTGGACCGCGGATGCAGACGCGGCGCTGCGCCTCGGCGACGAGCTCGAGACCGGCACCTGCTTCATGAACCGCTGCGATTACCTCGACCCAGCGCTCGCCTGGACCGGCGTGAAGGACTCCGGGCGCGGCTGCACGCTGTCGCGCCTCGGGCTAGAGGCGTTCACGCGGCCCAAATCCTTCCACTTCAGCTTCCGGGCTCTAACCGGATCCGGCTGAAGTACGCGGGCAGCTCCTTGGCGAGCAGACGGTCGATGTCCCGCGCCCTTGGCTGGTAGACGAAGGGACGGCGCGGATAGAGTCGGTCGTTCACCCAGTGCTCCGACCAGCCCGAGGTGGTCTCGATGCACTGCTCGGCGAAGCCCGCCACGCCGAAGCGCTCTTCCTGCTCAAGGCAGCCGGAGAGGAAGACGTCGACGTAGGACTGCACGATCGGGTATCGCGTGCTCGCCAGCTCGACGCCCGGGCCGCGGCTGACATAGATCCAGACCTGGGCGTCCGGCGCGAGCAGGAAGTCCGGACCGAGGGGGTTGATCTGCGAGCCCGACAGCCGGGCGCGGCAGTACGAGCGCTCGCGCCGGTCCGTCGCCTCGAGCTCCTGCGGCTCGACCTTGTAGATCACCGCGTTCAGACGGCTCTCGGCATCCTGCACCACACCGAGAAAGGTGGCGCTGAAGCCGACCGACGAGCCTCGCGAGAACCAGCCGCGCCGATAACCTTCGATCTCCACCGGGTGCGCCGGTCCGGCCTGGGGCGAGGTTCGCTTGCGCGACTCGTCCTGCATCAGGCTGCCGTAGCCGACGATGTACTGCGGCCGGCTCGGATCCGTAGCCACGTCGCATGCGCTCGCGGCGACCGGCTTCGGCGCAGCCGGGCTCGGCGCTGGCGGCTGCCCGGTCGAGCAGCCGGCAATCAACAGCAAGGCCGCGAGCGCGCGTCTCATGCGCGCCTGCGCACAAAGACGTGCGTGGCACGCTCGCCCGCCACCTGCTTCCAGCATTCATAGCCCAGGCCGTGCATGTCGATACCCTGCCAGAGATTCTCGCCGGACCCCATCAGCACGGGGCGCACGGCGAGGTGCAGCTCGTCGATCAGGCGCGCCTGCAGGTACTGCCGCACGGTCGCGACGCCGCCGCCGACGCGCACGTCCTTGCCGCCCGCCGCGTTCTTCGCCTGCTCGAGCGCCGCGCGAATGCCGCCGGTCACGAAGTGGAACGTCGTCCCGCCCTTCATCGCGAGCGGTGCTCGCGCATGATGCGTCAGCACGAACGTCGGCACGTGGTACGGCGGCGCCTCGCCCCACCAGCCCTTCCAGCTCTCGTCGGGCCACGGCCCGCGTACCGGGCCGAACATGTTGCGGCCGAGGATCCACGCTCCGATGTTCTCGAAGCCCTGCTCGGCCATCGCGTTGTCGACGCCCGTCTCTCCGTCGCCCCCGCCATGCATCTTGCGGAACACGCGCGTGGGGAAGAACCATTCGAAGAGCTCCGGCCCGCGCACGCCGAGCGGATTCTGCAAATCCTGCCTCGGGCCGGCGCTGTAGCCGTCGAGCGAGATGGCCAAGCTTTGGACGCGGAGTTTCGACATCGTGGCGATGGGTCGGCGCCCGGCGCCTACTCGTAGCGTACGTCCAGGATGTCGTAGCGCTTGACGCCGCCCGGAGTCTGGACGTCGACGGTCTCGCCCGGCTCCTTGCCGATGAGCGCCCTGCCGATCGGCGAGGAGTAGGAGATGCGGCCGGCTTTGATGTCGGCTTCGTCCTCGCCGACGATCTGCCAGGTGATGGTCGAGCCGCCCTGCTCCTCGACGTCGACGGTGGCGCCGAAGACGCAGCGGCCGCCGGCGTCGATGAGCTTCGGGTCGACGACGTTGGCGTTGCCGAGCTTCGCCTCGATGTCGCGGATGCGCGCCTCGCAGTGGCCCTGCTTGTCGCGCGCGGCGTCGTACTCGGCGTTCTCCGAGAGGTCGCCGTGCGAGCGCGCTTCGGCGATCTGCTGCGAGATGGCGGGACGCTCGACGGTCTTCAGGCGCTGCAGCTCGCTCCGCAGGAGGTCGGCGCCGCGCTTTGTCATGGGGGTCTTCATGGGATCACGCGGCCTCCGGCGCGGCGTGATGCCGCAGCCGCTCGTGGAGGTCCTGCAGCCGGTAGGGCTCGAGGCTCGCGAGGTGGTGCTTCATGCCGGCGCACGCGGCCTTGGCGCCGGCGACGGTGGTGTAGTAGGTCACCCGGCGCGCCAGCGCGGTAACCCTTATCGCCCTGGAATCCGAGGCGGCGGTACGCGTCGCCTCGACCGTGTTCACGATGAAGCTGATTTCGCCGTTCTTGATCATGTCGACGATGTGCGGGCGGCCTTCGGTGACCTTGTTCACCGGCGTCACCGCGACGCCGTGCGATTGCAGCACGCCGGCGGTGCCGCGCGTGGCGAGCAGCGTGAAGCCCATCTCGACCAGGTCGCGGGCCACCTGCACGGCAGCGAGCTTGTCGCCGTCGCGCACGCTGATGAACGCCTTGCCGCCCGAGGGCAGCTTCACCCCGGCCGCGAGCTGCGACTTCACGAACGCCTCGCCGAAACTCTCGCCCACGCCCATCACTTCGCCCGTCGACTTCATCTCCGGCCCGAGGATGGTGTCGACGCCCGGGAAGCGGGCGAAGGGGAACACCGCTTCCTTGACCGAGAAGTAAGAGGGCGTGATCTCGGCGACGTTCTGCTCGCGCAGCGCCTTGCCGGCCATGCAGCGCGCCGCGATCATGGCGAGCGGCAGGCCGGTGGCCTTGGAAACGTAGGGTACGGTGCGCGAGGCGCGCGGGTTCACTTCCAGCACGTACACGGTGTCGCGCTGGATCGCGTACTGCACGTTCATCAGCCCGACCACCTTCAACGCGCGCGCCATCACCTCGGTCTGGCGGCGCAGCTCCCGCTCGATGTGGCTCGCCAGCGAGTACGGCGGCAGCGAGCACGCCGAGTCGCCGGAGTGCACGCCCGCCTGCTCGACGTGCTCCATGATCGCGCCGATCAGCACGTCCTTCCCATCGCAGATGCAGTCCACGTCGACCTCGGTCGCGTCGGACAGATAGCGATCGATGAGCACCGGCGAGTCGTTCGACACCTTGACCGCTTCCCTCATGTAGCGCTCGAGGTCGCGCTGCTCGTGCACGATCTCCATCGCGCGGCCGCCGAGCACGTACGACGGCCGTACCACGAGCGGGTAACCGATCGCCTCGGCGGCGGCCAGCGCTTCT
>DASQYN010000407.1:0-5517 GCA_035639215.1 Burkholderiales bacterium | reverse complement strand
TCGTAGGCAGCTCGCCGCAGGAATTCGCCGCCTACATGAAGCAGGACTTCGAGAGCCGCGGCCGTGCGGTGAAGATCTCGGGCGCACGGGCGGAGTAGGCCTGGAGACCGTTTTCGTCGGCGGCGCGCCGCGCCTCGCGCTTTCGCTCGCGGGCCGGGGGCCGCTCGTTCTCTTCCTCCACGGCATCGGCGGCAACCGGCATTCCTGGGACGGGCAGCTCGGCGTTTTCTCCGGCCGCTTCCGCGCGGCGGCCTGGGATGCGCGCGGCTACGGCGACTCCGAGGACTACGAGGGGCCGCTCGATTTTCATTGCTTTTCCTCCGACGTGCTGCGCGTCCTCGGACATTTCAAGGTCGAAGCCGCGCACCTCGTCGGGCTCTCCATGGGCGGGCGGATCGCGCGCAACTTCGCCCTCGCGCATCCCGAGCGGGTGAAGTCGCTCGTGCTCGCCAACACCAGCCCGGGCTTCGATGCGCTCTCCCCGGAACAAGTCGCCGCCTTCGTCGAGCAAAGGCGCCATCTCGATCCGCTCGCCCAGGCGAAGCGCCTCGTCGGTCCGCGGGCCCCTCCGGAGGCGCTCGAGCGGCTCGCCGCGGGCCTGCGCGCCGTGCATCGCGAGTCTTACCTGAAGACCGTCGAAGCTTCCGTGCGCCAGGACCGCGCCGCGCCGGTCGAAAGAATCCAGGCGCCGACGCTCGTCATCGGCAGCAGCGAGGACCCGCTCTACCCGCTCGAGATCGCCCGCGCCATGGCGCGGCGCATTGCCGGCGCGCGCTTCGTCGAGCTGCCCGGCGGGCACGTCTCGAACCTGGAGCAGCCCGAGCGTTTCAACGGCGCGGTCTTAGAATTCCTGCAAACCGTGGAGGAAACGTCATGACCCAGAAGAGAGTGGCCCTCGTCACCGGCGCGGGCACCGGCATCGGCAAGTCGGCGGCGCTGGCGCTGCTCGGCGACGGCTACCACGTCGCGCTCGTCGGGCGGCGCAGCGAGTTGCTCGAGAAGGCGGCCGCCGAATCGGGCGCCAAGGACCGCGCCCTGGTGCTGGCGGGTGACATCACCCGGCCCGAAGTCGTCAAGGAGATCTTTTCGAAAGTCAAAAGCCAGTGGGGGCGGCTCGACGTGCTCTTCAACAACGCCGGCATGGGCGCCCCCGCCATGCCGCTCGAGGACCTGCCGCTCGACAAGTGGCGCGCGGTCGTCGACATCAACCTCACGGCGATGTTCATGTGCTCGCAGGAAGCGATCCGCATCATGAAGGCGCAGGAGCCGCGCGGCGGCCGCATCATCAACAACGGCTCGATCTCCGCGCATGCGCCGCGCCCGTACACCGTCGCCTACACCGCGACCAAGCACGCGGTCACCGGCCTCACCAAGTCGATCTCGCTCGATTGCCGGCAGTACGACATCGCCTGCGGCCAGATCGACATCGGCAATGCCGCGACCGAGATGACCGAGCGCATGGCGAAGGGCATCCTCCAGGCGAACGGCACGACGATGGTCGAGCCGCGCATGGCCGTGCAGCACGTCGGCGCCGCGGTGCTCTCCATGGCCAACCTGCCGCTCGACGCGAACGTGCAGTTCATGACGATCATGGCCACGCAGATGCCTTTCGTCGGCCGCGGATGAGGATGCTCGCCGCCTTGCTGCTGCCGCTCGCGGCATGGGCCGGCGATGCGGCGAAAGGCCGCGCCATCGCCACCGGCGGCGGCGAAGCGAGCTGCGTTCTCTGCCACGCCATTCGCGGCGCTCCGGGCACGGCCGGAAACCTCGGCCCTTCGCTCGACGGCGTCGGCTCCCGCATGAGCGCCGCGGAGCTGCGCGCGCGCATCGTCGATGCATCGCGCCTCAATGCGCGGACCGTCATGCCGCCTTACGGCCGCACCGAAGGTCTCGTCCAGGTGGCGGCGTCCTATCGCGGCAAGCCGCTTCTCAGCGACGCGCAGATCGACGACGTCGTCGCCTTTCTCCTGACCCTGCAATGAAATGGCTGGTGCTGGCGCTGCTCGCGCTTTCCGCGGGCGCATGGGCGCAGCGCTCCGGCCTCGACTACGCGAGCCCCGAGATCCGTCGCCTGCAGGGGAGCGACGCCGAGAACCCCGGCATGCTGTGGGTCGACGAGGGCGAGAAGCTGTTTGCCGCCCGCTGCGCTTCCTGCCACGCGTCGATGAAGGGCGTGGCGGCACGCTATCCGCGCATCGTCGACGGAAAGATCGTCACGCTCGATGCGATGGTGCGCCACCGCGAGGCGTTCGCCTACGAGTCCGAAGAGCTGCTCGCGCTGACCACCTACATCGCTTACCAGTCGCGTGGCCTTCCGATCGGGCAGCAGCTCTCGCAGAAGGATGTGCAAAAAGGCCGCGCCGAGTACTTTCGCCGGCGCGGCCAGATGAATCTCGCCTGCACCCACTGCCACGACGCAAACGCCGGGAAGCGCATCGGCCCGGAGACGATCAGCGAAGGCCAGCCCAACGGCTACCCCACTTACCGGCTGCGCTGGCAGACGCTCGGCTCGCTCGAGCGGCGCCTGCGCGCGTGCTTGTCCGGCGTGCACGCCGAGATGCCGGCGTACGGCGACCCGCTGCTGCTCGAGCTCGAGGCCTACCTTGCCTGGCGCGGCCGGGGGCTGCCGATCGAGGCGCCCGCGGTTCGTCCTTAACGCAGCGCGCCGCCGGCGAGCTCGCCCAGCTCGGCGAGCCCCAGGGTGACGCCGAGCGCGGCCAGCGCGACGGCCGTGGCGAGCGCGCCGCGCTTCCAGCCGCGCGAGCGCACGAAGTAGATGGGCAGCGCGATCACCGCGGCGACGATCACGCCGCCGTTCATGAGCGGCCCGGCGGCGTAGCCGAGATCGCGCTTGTCGGCGTGGTACCACCAGTAGATGAGCGCGATGCCGATGAAAGTCCCGGCCAGGTCGAACTTGCCGTAGTCCTCGACCCGCCCTGTCAGCGCCATCTCGACGAGCGGACCGAAGAACGACACGGCGCCCAGCAGGCCGAGCGCCCAGACTTTTTCCTTCAGATCAGCTCGCGCATCCAGGCGGCCGTGCGCACCGCGCCGCCGAAGCTGTACAGGTGCACGCCGACCACGTTGCTCGGCTCGCGGCCGCGGTTGTAGCGCGCCACCGCCGCGACCTGGTCGCGCGGGTCGGTGTTGGCGACGAGCTGGGCGATGCCGGTGCCGAGGCTGCGCAGCGCGCGCAGCGAGACGCTGACCCCGCAGCGCTGCGCGTAGCGCGCGAGCGCCACCGGGTCGGTCGGCCCGGCGATGCCGACGTACACCGGCAGGTCGGGCTGCAGGCGGGCGAGCGTCGCGCAGTACTCGACGACGCGCGCCGGGGCGAAGGAGAACTGGGTGAGGACGTAGACGCCGATCGCCTGGCTGCGCGCGAGCGCCAGCTTGCGCTCCATCGCCTTCTCGAGCACGTTGAGGGGAATGCGCGGATGCCCTTCGGGATAGCCGGCGATGCCGATCTCGCGGATGCCGCACTGCGCGAGCAGGCCCTCCTCGAGGATCTGCAGGCTGTCGTGGAACGGTCCCTTCGGCCGCGCCTCGTCGCCGCCGAGCAGCAGCACGCGATGCACGCCGTGCTCGGCGGCGGCCTGCTTCAGGAAGTCGCGGAACTCGTCGCGATTCAGGATGCGCCGCGCCGAGACGTGCGGCACCGGGTCCAGGCCGACGCGGTGAATCGCCGCGACCGCTTCCAGCGTTCGGGAAAGCGGCAGCCCGGGGAGCGAAGGAATGTAGACGCAGGTTCCGGCCGGCCTGAGCGCGGCGACGTCCGCGGCGCGGTGCAGCTCGCGCGGCGAGATCTCGAGGGACCCGGAGCTCAGGAGCTCCGAGAGGCCGGCGAGCGCCGGTTCAGTCTCGCTTGCGGGATACGACATAGGACTCATCCTGGAACCAGAGGCTGCCGTGCTTCTGCAGCACCTCGCGCGTCGCGTCGAGATAACGGCTGCTGCGCAGCGCTTCCCCCAGTCGCACGTCGTCGATCTGCGCGACGTAGATCGCCGCGTTCCAGGCCGCGAAGAGCGTCGAGGTGCCGATGCTGCTCGAGATCTCCGAGGGCAGCGTGTGCATGTCGTAGCGGAAGATGGCGCGTGCGTCCGCGTAGGCGTTGAAATTGTAGCGCCGCGCATCGCGCCCGAGCTCGCTTTTCGTTGCGCGCAGCAGGTCGTGCCGGCTGTGCAGAAACGGATTCTCGCCCGGCCACACGTGCTGCACGATCTCCAGCCCGG
Source organism: Burkholderiales bacterium (assembly GCA_035639215.1). Taxonomy (GTDB): domain Bacteria; phylum Pseudomonadota; class Gammaproteobacteria; order Burkholderiales; family SG8-39; genus SCGC-AG-212-J23. Next base: position 1,285 of record DASQYN010000407.1, on the reverse strand, counting down.
GGTCGTGGCCGTAGGAATGGATGCCGAGCAGCCGACCGCCCGGGCCGAGCGCGCGCACGAGCGGCGCCACCACCTTCTGCGCCTTGAACTCGAGCGGCGCGCGCAGGCGGTACGGCTGCGAGGCGATCACCATGTCGTAATCGGCCCTGCCCTGGCCGCGCTTGGGTATCACGTCGTCGAGGAGGAAGCGGTAGTCCTCGCGATACAGGACCAGCGCGGTCGGATGCTCGTAGATCGGATTGCCGGTCTTCGGGCTGTGCTTGGCCTGCCAGTTCCTGGCGAGGAATGGCTCTAGGGCCGCGATCTGCTCGGTGAAGTCATGCGACGTGGCCCCGCTCAGCGCGACCTCGTGCCACACCATCGAGGTCGCCGCCTCGACCGCGCGCGGCTGCAGCCACGGCGCCTCGCTGTAATACATGTTCGTCACGACGAGCACCGTCGCCGGGTGCTCGAAGAAGCGGTCGGCCATCTTGCGCAAACAGAGGCGCACGTCCTCGAGGCTGATCTCTTTGCCGACGATGTAGAACGGCACGGTCGGAAAGCGCCGGTGCATCTCGCGCATGACGCCGGCGAGCACGGTGCCGTCCCCCATGCCGGCGTCGAAGAGGCGCACCGCGGGCGGCCGCGGATGGATCTGGCCGAGCTCGAGCCCGACGCGGCGCGCGACCACGTCCTTCTCGCTGCAGGTATTGACGAAGAGCAGGTACTTCTGGCGGTTGTCGAAGAAGCGGAAGTTCTTCTCCGGCTCGGCCTTCTCCCGCGCCGCCGCAGGCTGCGGCTGCGCCGCCGTGGCGCGGATGAGCGGCAGGAGCTCCGGCGGCGATTCGCCGGCGCCCGGCTCGCCGTGCTTCGCCATGAAGGTGTTGACGCGCTCCAGGGTCTCGGGCGTCACCCGGGCGCCGTCGCGCAGGCGCGAGACGAACTTGCCGTCGTTCACGGCTCGCCGCCCGAAAGTCGACTCGGCCATGCCGGTGCGACGGCAGAAATCCGAGATGCTTCCGAGAAGCGTTCCTCCGCCGGGCTGCATGGGCCAAAATCTTGCGCGCACCCCGGTTGGGAAATCAACCACGCATTCTGCACCGCGGAAAATGGGACGTATCCCACCACTCACCGTCTCCAGGCCGTGAGCCCCCTCGCCGAGCGGCTTCGGCGCCATGTCGCGGTGCTCGCGGCGCGCGAGCGCAACGCCGACCTCGACACGGCCGCGCGATACATCGAGCGCGAGTTCGGCGCCCACTTCCGCCGCCAGGAATACCCGAGCGGCGGGCGCAGGGTGCGCAACATC
>DASQYN010000406.1:0-3861 GCA_035639215.1 Burkholderiales bacterium | reverse complement strand
ACCGTCGCGGCGTTGAGATGGTTCGACGACATGACCAGGCGCCGGCCGCCCGCGACCAGCTTCCAATACGGCGGACGGAAGTCCGACGGGTCCTTGACGTTATCGCCGCGCAGCACCGCGACGCGCGCCCCGGCGGGGTCGGCGCCGAGAGCGGCGATCACGCCGTCGATCGCCGCCTGCTCAAGCACCACCGAGCGCAGCGACCGGGCGAGCGGCAGCGGCGCGCCGGCGGTGCCGCCGGTGCTCGCCTTCGAGGCGAGGAACTGCGCGCCGGCGAGGAAGTTGCCGGGCGCGGCGCGCACCGTCTCCTTCTCGAGCAGCGGCCAGGCGGCGAGCTCGGCCGTGCCGTGCACGCGCTTGCCGTAGGCGGTGCGCCGCGCGATCCAGAGGATGCGCTCCAGTTGCCTCGCGTCCGGCGCGTCGAGCTGGCGGCGCGCCCAGGCGTAGAGCAGCGGGTTGCGCCGCACGGCGAGGTCTCCCAGGCGCAGGGTCTTCAGCTTGAGGGCGATTTTGTGCATGCCACGGTCTCGTAGAGTTGGCAAAGGCGGCGCGCGTAGCTCTCGACGGCGAGCGGCTCGGCGCGCTGGCGCGCGGCGCGGCCGAGCCGCGCGCGCAATTCGCCGTCGAGAAGGCGTTCCATCGCCCCGGCGAGCGCCGCGACATCGCGCGGCGCGACCAGCAGGCCGTTCGCCTCGTGCCGCACGATCTCCGGAATGGCGCCGACCGGGGTGCAGAGCGGGGCGAGCCCCCAGGCCATCGCCTCGAGCAGCGCCATCGGCATGCCTTCGTGCCGCGAGGGCAGCACGAACGCTTCGGCCGAGGCGAGCAGCGCGTCGCGCTCGGCGGGGTCGAGCCACTCGCGCGTCTCGATGCAGTCCTCCAGCCGGTGCGAGCCGATCCGCGCCAGCAGGCCCGGATGGTCGCCGTTGCCGGCGATCACCACGCGCAGGCGCGAGCGCGTTTCGGGCGCGAGGCGCGACACCGCCTCGACCAGGTCGAAGGTGCCCTTCGCCTCGGCGATCAGCCCGAGCGTGACGAAGGTGACGCGCGCCGCGCCGAGCCGGCTCGGCAGCGCGGCGGGCAGCGCCACCGGGTTGGGCAGCACGACGATGCGCTCCTCGGGCACGCCGATGCGGGTGAAGAAGGCGCGCCAGGTCTCGCCAAGCACGATGAGCGCGTCTGCCGCGCGCAGCGTCTCGGCGACGCGGCGCTTGCCGAACACCGAAAGGCTTTCCCAGTACTCGGGATAGGCGCCGCCGTGCGCGTGCATCACCACCTTGCAGCCGCGCCGCAGCGCGAGCCGGGCGAGCGCCATCTTGCGCACGCTGCTCGCGCGGCTCGCGAAGTGAATGTGCACGACGTCGGGCCGCGCGCCGCGCCGCGTGCGTTTCCAGGTCGCGACGAGGCTGCGCATGAACACCGCGAGCTTGGCCGTCTTCGAGCCCTCACGCATCGTCGCGACATGGCTCACGGCGACGTGCGCCGGCATCGACGCGACGAGGATGCGCTCCACCGCCGAGATGCCGCCACGCACCTCGAGCGCCGGGCCGAGCATCAGCACCCGCAGCGGGTTTTGCTGGACGTCGACGTTCGGAATCGATTGAGCGAGCAAAGCCATGAGCGTCAAAGCTGGAGCTCGGTGCGCAGCTCGGTCGGCCCCGAGAGGCGCGCGCGCCAGACGATGGTATGGGTCGGCGAGCGCCGGTCGAAGGCGCGCGATACCCAGCCGAGGATCGGCGCCGCCTCGCCCTTGTGCACCGACGAGTCGCCGCAGGGCGGAAGCAGCAGCTTCACTTGCACGCCGTCGCGCGAGACGAGGAAGCCGCCGGGTACCGCGTCGACGCCGCACGCCTCGGCGCAATGGAAGAACAGCTCCACGTCGTGCTCGCCGGCCATGTCGAGATGGTCCTCGACGACGAGGCGGCGCGCGCGCTTGTCGAGCTCGACCAGGCGCCGGTGCTTCACCGGGTCGGCGAGCCGCGAGTAGCCGTCGTGCCAGCCTTCGAAGCAATCCTTCTCCGCGGTGGAGAGCCAGAGGCTGCAGCCGGCGCGCGCGTGGCGCAGCCACAGGAAATTGCCGCCCTGCTCGGACTGGTCGAGCCCGTCGATGCGCACCGTGTTGTGCGCCGAGGTGCCGCGGAAGTAGCGGCGCCATTCGCCCTGCGTGTGGTAGGCATAGGTGCCGGGGTCGACGAGGATCTCGCGGCCTTCGACCGAGAGCGTCAAGGAGAGCGCGTCGGCATGGCCGTGCGCGGCGATCGAGGTGTAGCCGAGCGGCCCGGCGTCCACCACCGCGCGGATCTCGCGCGGCCGGTCGAACTCGCAGCCGAGCACGAAGTAGCCGCCGTCGGGGAAGCTCTGGCGCATCGGCAGGCGGGTCGCCTCGGCGTCGAGCGCGTCGAACTGCGCGTCGGCGTCGGCGCCGAACAGCCAGCGCGCCTTGTCGTCGAGGCGGCGCGCCTTCAGCTTGAAGTCGCCGCGGCGGAAGAGCAGCGCGCCGGCGGCGAGCGCCGAGCGGTAGGGGCAGAAGTCGGCCTCCCGCTCCAGGCGCACGAGGTAGCCGTCGTCCGCGTCGCCGAACATCGGCACGCGGCCGCCGGCGTCCATCACGCAGGCGATGAAGTCCATCATCGCCTCGAGGCGCGACTCGAAGGCCGGCGAGAAGCGCTCGCCCGCCGCCCGGGCGGCGAGCAGCGCGACGAGCAGCATGTCGAGCACGAACTGCTGGTACCACAGCGCCTGCTCGCGGTTCACGCCGTCGGGCGCGGTCTGCGCGAGCGCCTCGCGCTCGAGGATCTTCTTCGCCACCGACACCCAGTCCTTCGCCTCGCGCCAGTGCGGCCAGGTGAGCCCGGCGGCGAACAGCCCCGCCGCCTCGCCGATCAGGTGATTATTGGCCGACGAATGCGCCGAGAACCAGCGCCGGACGAAGCGCGCATGCTGGTAAATCGACTCGAGCCAGCGCCGCCGAAGCTCGGCATCGATGCCTTCGTGCCCGCCGACCAGCTGCCAGGCAATCGACCAGTTGACGAGCCGGATCGCCGCCTCGAGCGCGCTCGACCAGTTCGGCCCGAGGCCGGACGGGCAGGCGAGGAACCAGCTCTCCAGCTGCTCGGCCAGCGCATCCAGGTATTTCTTCTTTCGCGTGAGCGCGTAGGCCTGCGCGAGCGTGACCAGGTGCAGGTGGCGGTTGGGCTCCCAGAGATACTTGATGTCGCCGACCAGATCCGGGTCGCGGTAGTCGAGCAGCTTGCCGAAGCGCAGCGGCGCCTCGATCCCGGTCTTCGGGTCGCGGTTCCAGCGCGGCGGCAGGCCGAGGTCGACGTCGACGAGCGCGAACACGTCGAGGCGGCCCATCGCGATGCGCTCCGCGGCAGCGACGTACGGCGCGGCATCCAGGCCTTCATTCGCATGCACCCATCTCGCGCCTTGGCGCGAAAGGTCGGGCTCGGGCACGGCGCCGCCGTCGAGCAGGCCGGCGCGCTCGGCGCGCGCCTGCGCGAAGCGCAGCGCCCGGTGCGCGATCTCGAACGGAGTCATGCAGCGCAGGCGGTTCAGCCGCCAGCGCAGCTTGCGGCTCAGCCGGGGGCCGCGGCCGCCCGCTGCGCTCGCTGCCAGATTTCGAGGTTCAGAAGCGTCCACAGGATCTCTTCGTGGTTTTTACGGACCGTGAGGTGCTCGTCGATCAGCCGGTCGAGCGTCGCGCCGTCGCAGTAGGCGCGCGCCAGGCAGCCCGGCCCGCGCAGCAGGTCGAGCAGGTCGCGCATCTCGCCGCGCAGCAGGCCGTCGAGGCGGATGCGAAAGCCGGCCTTGCGCGGCTTCACCGACGCGTCGGCGAGCAGCCGCGCGTCGGCCTGCCGC
>DASQYN010000405.1:0-4137 GCA_035639215.1 Burkholderiales bacterium | reverse complement strand
GCCGGATAGCCGAAGATCACGCCTTCGGGGATCCCGTAGCTGCCGTCGGAACGGACGCCGATCGAGACGTAGTCGCCGGGCTTGCTTCCCAGCGCCCAGTCGCGCATGTGGTCGATCGCGGCATTCGCGGCCGACGCGGCCGACGAGAGCCCGCGCGCGTCGATGATCGCGGCGCCGCGCTTCTGCACCTTGGGGATGAATTCGCCTTCCAGCCACGCCGCGTCGCCGATCATGGGCCAGACTTTCTGCCCGTCGGCCTCGGCATGGAAGAGGTCCGGGTACTGGGTCGCCGAGTGGTTGCCCCAGACCGTGACTTTACGGACGGCGGTCACCGGTTTCGCGACCTTCTGGGCGATCTGGGAGGTCGCACGGTTGTGGTCCAGGCGCATCATGCCGGTGAACTGCGCCGGCTTGAGGCTCGGCGCATTCTTCATGGCGATGAGGCAGTTGGTGTTCGCCGGGTTGCCGACCACCAGAACTTTCACGTTCCTGTCGGCGACGCGGTCGAGCGCCTGACCCTGGGGAGCGAAGATCTTGCCGTTCGCTTCCAGCAGGTCCTTTCTTTCCATGCCCGGGCCGCGCGGCCGGGCGCCGACGAGCAGGGCGACTTGCGCGTCCTTGAACGCCACCATCGGATCGGCGGCGGGCACCATGCCGGCGAGCAGCGGGAAGGCGCAGTCCTCGAGCTCCATCATCACGCCGCGCAGCGCTTTCTGCGCCTTCTCGTCCGGGATCTCCAGCATCTGCAGGATGACCGGCTGGTCTTTCGCGAGCATTTCCCCGCTCGCGATGCGAAACAACAGCGAGTAGCCGATCTGGCCGGCGGCGCCGGTGACGGCGACGCGAACTGGGGCTTTGGGCATCAAGAGGCTCCGCGACTTGGGGGCAGGATTGAAAGTGAGGATCGGGGCAACGCCGGATTTCGATTCTACAGCAGCGGGTTGCTGCGCCGCGACGCTATAATGAGCGGGCGCGAGTGTGGGGCTCGCGCAAAGCCTATGTCCAGCGTGGCCGCGAAAAAACGTCGACCAAAATACCTTAGCCTCGCTGCATTCCTGTTCGAGATCCGCTTCCCGCCGGCGGCCTGGGTCTCGGGATTCCACCGCATTTCCGGCTTCCTGCTTTTCCTGCCGTTCACGGCCTGGGCTCTCTACCTGCTCGATGCGAGCCTCGCTTCCGAGCAGGGCTTCGCCCACGTGCGCGACGTCTACCTGAAGATGCCGGTCGCGCGTCTGGGGATCCTGGTCTTCGTCTGGGCGTTCCTGCACCACTTGTTCGCCGGCCTGCGCTTCCTGCTCATCGACATCGACGTCGGCGTCGACCTGCCGCAGGCGCGCTACTCGGCCTACGCGGTATTCGCCGCGAGCATCCTGCTGACGCTCTTCATCGGGTGGCGCCTATGGTGGTGAAGCGGATCGTCGTCGGCGCGCACTATGGCCTGGGCGACTGGATCGCGCAGCGCATAACGGCGCTCGTGATGGTGCTCTACACGCTGCTGCTGCTTGGGGTATTCGCCGTCCGCAGCGGACCCATGGACTATGCCGCCTGGAAGGCGCTTTTCGCCCAGGGATGGATGCGCGTCGCGACGCTGATCTTCGCGCTGAGCTATGCCTGGCATGCCTGGGTTGGCCTGCGCGACATCCTCATGGACTACGCGCGGCCGGACAGCCTGCGCTTCGCGCTGCAGGTCGTCAGTATCCTCGTCATCGCCGTGTATCTCGGCTGGACGGTGCAGATCCTATGGCGTTAGCAACGAGGCGATTCGACGCGATCGTGGTGGGGGCCGGCGGCTCCGGAATGCGGGCAGCGCTCGAGCTTTCGCGCGCCAATCTCAAGACGGCGGTGCTCACCAAGGTGTTCCCGACGCGCTCGCACACGGTCGCCGCGCAGGGCGGCATCGCTGCGCCGCTCGCCAACTCGACCGAGGACAACTGGCACTGGCATATGTACGACACGGTCAAGGGCTCGGACTACCTTGGCGACCAGGATGCGATCGAGTACATGTGCCGGCGCGCGATCGAGGTGGTAGTCGAGCTCGAGCACATGGGCATGCCGTTCGACCGGCTCGAGAACGGCAAGATCTACCAGCGGCCTTTCGGCGGCCATACCCAGGACTACGGCAGCGCGAAGATGGCGATGCGCGCCTGCGCAGCCGCCGACCGCACCGGCCACGCCATGCTGCACACGCTCTACCAGCAGAACGTGCGCGCCAACGCGCAGTTCCTGGTCGAGTGGATGGCGCTCGACCTGGTGCGCGACCCGCAGGACGGCGCTGTGGTCGGCGTCACCGCGCTCGAGATGGAAACCGGGGAGGTGTACTTGCTGCAGGCCAAGGCGACGCTGCTCGCGACTGGCGGCTCCGGGCGCATGTTCTTCAGCTCGACCAACGCCTTCATCAACACCGGCGACGGGCTTGGCATGGCGGCGCGCGCCGGGCTGCCGCTCGAGGACATGGAGTTCTACCAGTTCCACCCCACCGGCGTGTACGGCGCGGGGGTGCTCATCACCGAGGGCGTGCGCGGCGAGGGCGGCTATCTCGTCAACAAGAACGGCGAGCGCTTCATGGAGCGCTACGCTCCCAACGCCAAGGACTTGGCGAGCCGCGACGTAGTGTCGCGCGCCATGACCACCGAGATCAAGGAAGGCCGCGGCTGCGGCGAGCACGGAGACTACGTCCTGCTCAAGCTCGATCACCTCGGCCGGGACGTCATCATGCAGCGGCTGCCGGGAATCCACGAGATCGCCCTGAAGTTCGCCAACGTCGACGCGGTGCGCGAACCGATCCCCGTCGTGCCAACCGCGCACTACCAGATGGGCGGCATCCCGGCGAACTACATGGGCCAGGTCGTGGCGCCGGAGGGCGCGAGCAAGGAAGCGATCGTCCCCGGGCTCTACGCCGCCGGCGAGTGCTCGTGCGTGTCGGTGCACGGCGGCAACCGCCTGGGCTGCAACTCGCTGCTCGATCTCGTGGTATTCGGCAAGTCCTCGGGCGAGCAGATGATCAAGGATATGCGCACGCAGCCGGCTCCGCATCGCAGCTTGCCGAAGGACGCGGGCGGGTTGTCGCTCGCGCGCCTGGCGCGGCTCAGGAGCGCGAGCGCCGGCGAGCGTGTGCCCGACGTGCTCAACGACCTGCGCCGCACCATGCAGGCGCATTGCGGCGTATTCCGCTTTCCCGATGACCTGGTCGCGGGCGTGCAGAAGATGAAGGAGATCGCGCAGCGCGTGCAGCGCACCTTCATCACCGACAAGTCGAAGGTGTTCAACACGGCGCTGGTCGAGGCGCTCGAGCTCGAGAATCTTGCCGAGACCGCGCTCGCCACCATCGTCTCCGCCGAAGCGCGCAAGGAGAGCCGCGGCGCGCAGGCTCGGGCCGACTTCCCGGAGCGCGACGACAAGAACTGGATGAAGCACACGCTCTGGTACAAGGACGGTAACCGCCTGGACTACAAGCCCGTGCACCTCAAGCCGCTTACCGTGACGACCATGGAGCCGAAGGTTCGCACCTACTGAAATGAAGCTGACCATCTACCGTTACGACCCGGACAAGGACGCGAAGCCTTACTACCAGGATTACGACGTTCTGCTCGACGCGCACGACCGGATGCTGCTCGACGCGCTGGTAAAGGCGAAGGAGCAGGACGACACGCTCGCCTTCCGCCGCTCGTGCCGCGAAGGCGTGTGCGGCTCCGACGCGATGAACATCAACGGCAAGAACCAGCTCGCCTGCATCACCAAGCTCGCCGACCTGCCCGAGCACGTGACCATCCGGCCGCTGCCCGGCATCCCGGTGATCCGCGACCTGATCGTCGACATGACGCAGTTCTTCAAGCAGTACCACTCGATCAAGCCGTACGTCATCAACAACGAGCCGCCGCCCGAGCGCGAGCGGCTGCAGTCGCCGCAAGAACGCGATCATCTGAACGGCCTCTACGAGTGCATCCTCTGCGCCTGCTGCTCGACCTCCTGCCCGTCGTTCTGGTGGAACCCGGACAAGTTCGTCGGTCCGGCCGGCCTGCTGCAGGCTTATCGCTTCATCGCCGACACGCGCGACCAGGCGACGAGCGAGCGCCTCGACGACCTGAACGACCCATACCGCCTGTTCCGCTGCCACACCATCATGAACTGCGTCGACGT
>DASQYN010000404.1:0-4612 GCA_035639215.1 Burkholderiales bacterium | reverse complement strand
GCCGTTCAGCGTCTGCTCGTAGAGAAGAATGCCGGACATCGGAAAATGGGGTCTGACCCCATTTTTCCGCTGGGCGCTACTTCATGCTGCAGTCTTTGGCCCAATAGTCCTTGTGGTCGTGCAGGATCGTCGCGATCTTGCGGTTGACGATGCGGCCTTCGCGGTCCTTGACCAACGCGCGCACGTAGTAGTCCTGGATCGGCGTGCCGTTCGCCGCTTCCTTCCATTTGCCGCGCGGCGTCTTCGCGCGCTCGGGCGCCTTCATGAGCGCGGCGTGGAACGCCTTCTCATCCTCCACCTTGCCCTTCGCGTCGCGCACCGCCTGGTCGATGATGAGCGCCGCGGTGTAGCCCTGCTCGGCGTAGAGCGTCGGCAGGCGGTGGTACTCCTTCTCGAAGGCCGCGACGAATTTGTGGTTGGCGTCGTTGTCGAGGTCGTAGGCCCACTGCGACGTGTCGAAGAGCCCGAGCATCGGCTCGCCCACGGCGCGCACCACGTCCTGGTCGGAGACGAAGCCGGGCACGATGAGCTGCGTGTCCTTGGAGAGCCCGGCGGCGACGAACTGCTTGATGAAGTTGATTCCCATGCCGCCCGGCAGGAAGGCGTACACGGCGGCGGGATGATCGGCGCGTATCTGCGCGAGCTCGGCCGAGTAGTCGAGCTGGTTCAGCTTCGAGTAGGTCTCGGAAACGATAGCGCCCTTGTAGGTGCGCTTGAATCCGGTCAGCGCGTCCTTGCCCGCCGGATAGTTGGGAGCGATGAGGAAGGCGTTCTTGTAGCCCTTCGAGTTCGCGAACTCGCCCGCCGCCTCGTGGTGCGCCTCGTTCGGCCAGGAGGCGGAGAAGAAATACGGGCTGCAGCCCGTGCCGGAGATCGAGGTCGGCGTCGAGTTCGGGGCGATGTAGAACACCTTGGACTGCTCGATCGTCGGCCACACCGCCAGCATCACGTTGGAGAAGACGATGCCGGTCATCAGGTTCACGCGGTCGCGCTTGAGCATGCGCTCGGCGAGCTGGCGCCCCGTCTCGGGATTCAGCGTGTCGTCGGCGTAGACGACCTCGGTGGGCAGCCCGCCCAGCTTGCCGCCGTGCAGCTTCAGCGCGAGGTTGAAGCCGTCGCGGATCTCGACGCCGAGCCCGCCGGCCGGCCCCGAGAGCGTGGAAAGAAAGCCGATCTTAAGGTTGCTCGCCGCATTTGCGCCGAGCGAGAACGTCGCCGCCAGGGCGAGAGCTGCCAGTCTCATCTTCATTTACCCCTCCTCGAGGACGGGAATTCTAGAGCTTGGCCAGAGACTCCGCCATGCGAGCGCGCTGCGAAGCGTCCGGAAGCGGCCCGACGCCGGCGGCGAGGTTGTCGCGCATGTGCTCGGGCTTGCCGGTGCCGGGGATGGCGCAGGTGACCGCCGGATGGCCGACGATCCACTTGAGGAAGTACTGCGCCCAGCTTTGCACGCCGAGCTCGGCCTGCGCCCACTCTGGCAGCGCCTTGCCGCGCACGCGCCGGAAGAGCGAGCCCTGCCCGAAAGGCCGGTTGACGATCACCGCGATCTTTTTTTCCCGCGCGAGCGGCAGCAGCCGCTCGTCGGCTTCACGCTCGTCGAGCGAGTAATTGATCTGCAGGAAGTCGTAGTTGCCGGTCCTGATCCAGCGCTCGACCTCTGGATAAGCCGAGGCGGTGTAGTGGGTGATGCCGATGTAGCGCACGCGGTCCTGCTTCTTCCAGTCCTTGAGCGTCGCAGTGTGGGTCGCGACGTCGACGAGGTTGTGCACCTGCATGAGGTCCATGCGCTCGACGCGCAGGCGCCGAAAAGAAGTTTCCATCTGGCGAATGCCTTCCGCCCGGCCGCTCGTCCACACCTTGGTGGCGATGAAGAGGCGCCTTCGCATGCCGAGCCCGGCGATGAGCTCGCCCGCCACGGCTTCGGAGCTGCCGTACATCGGCGAGGAATCGACCACGTTGCCGTCGAGAAGCTCGAGCACTTCTCGCAGCTGCGCGCGCGCCGCCGCGTCGTTGCCGACGTCGAAGGTCTGCCAGGTGCCGACGCCGATGATCGGCAACGCCTCGCCGGTCGCGGGAATCGCTCGCGTCGCGAGGGGCGCGGCCTGGGCGGGCTTCACGAGCGCGCCCGCCGCGAGGACGCCGAGGAGGGCGCGGCGTCGGGGGTCCATCCACGGATTTTATGTCCGAGGTACAGCGCCAGCGCTGCCCAGAGCGCGGAAATGCCGGCCGCTACGAACGCCGCACCTGCCAGCCCGGCGAAGACCCACCCCGAGAGCGCATCGCCGCCGCGATAGACCACCGTATCGATGAAGTTCTTCGCCTTGTAGCGTTCGCGGCGCGGCACCGCGGTGAAGAGCGCCTCGCGCGCCGGCTTCGAGATGGCGAACTCGCCCACGCGGCGGGCGACGCCGAAGGCGATCAGCACGGCGAGGAGCGGCGCCGCGCCGAGGATCAGAAAGCCGACGATCGAGACGAGCGGCATGACGACCAGCATGCCGGTCGGGCCGAGCGCCGCGGCGAGCCGCGAGAAGGCGAAGAGCTGCAGCGCCAGCGTCAGGGTGTTGACAGAGAGGTCGACGCTGGCGAGAAGGCGTGTGCGCGCCTCCGCGGTCGCCACCTCCCGGGCCAGGATGTCGACCTGCTGAAAATAAAGCGCGGTCGAGAGCCCGGTGTAGCAGAGGAGGTAGCCGCAGATGGCGAGGAGGAAAGGCGAGGCGAGCGCCGCGCGTACGCCTTCCAGGATCCCGCCGCCCATGGGCGCCTCGGGCGGCGGCTCGCCTTTGCGGGGATGCGCCCGCGCCCAGCGGCCGAGCATGGCGATGCAGGCGACGGTGCCCGCCAGAAGCACGGCGGAAAGGAGAAACAGCCCTGGAATCTTCAGCAAAGACACGAGCGACGTGGCGGCGAGCGGCCCGGCGATCGCGCCAGCGCTGCCGCCCGCGGCGATCGCGCCGTAGAGCCGCGCGGCCTGCTCGGTGTCGAAAAGATCGGCCATGAAGCTCCAGAAGACCGAGACGACGAAAAGGTTGAACACCGAGAGCCAGACGAAGAACACATGCGCGTCGAGCGCGAAGGCGAAGACGAGGAGGTTGAGCGTGAAGAAGGCGTAAACGAGCGGCAGCAGCCGGGTGCGCGCCAGGCGCGAGCACAGCCACCCGAAGAGCGGCACGAGCGCGAGCATCGTCAGGAACGTGGCGCTGAAGAGCAGCCGCAGCGCGGCCGGGCCGAGATCGACGGCGAGCGAGTCGCGCACCGGCCGCAGGACGTAGTAGCTGGAGAGAAGCAGGAAGAAATACGCAAACGCCCACGCCACCGCCGGCAGCTCGTCGGCGCGGGCCCGGAGCAGCCGGCCAAGCAAGGCGCGCATGAGCTATAGTAGGCGCAAGGGGGCAATCAGAAGAAAAGGGGAGAGCAATATGGGCTGGATCGTCTTAGCCGTCATCGTGGCGCTCGTGGTGTGGGCCATCTCCATCTACAACGGCCTGGTCGGCCTGCGCAACCGCTTCAAGAACGCCTTCTCGCAGATCGACGTGCAGCTCAAGCGCCGCTACGACCTCATCCCGAACCTCGTCGAGACCGCCAAGGCCTACATCAAGCACGAGCGCGAAACGCTCGAGGCGGTCACCCGCGCGCGCAACACCGCGGCTGCGGCGGCGCAGGCGGCGGGCGCCAATCCGGGCAACCCTGCGGCGATGCAAAGCCTCGGCCAGGCCGAGGGCGCGCTCACCGGCGTGCTGAGCCGACTGCTCGCGGTGGTCGAGTCCTATCCCGAGCTGAAGGCGAACCAGAACATGCTCGCGCTCCAGGAGGAGCTCTCCAGCACCGAGAACAAGGTCGCCTTCGCGCGCCAGGCCTACAACGACTCGGTGATGGAGTACAACACCAAGCGCGAGTCCTTCCCCGACACGGTCTTCGCCGGCATGTTCGGCTTCGGGCCGGCGGAGCTCCTGCAGGCCACCGAGTCGGCCGAGGAGCGAAAGGCGCCGAAGGTCTCGTTCCAGTAGACCGGCTTGGATTTTTTCGCGCAACAGGAGCGCTCGCGCGCCAGCTCGCGGCGCATGATCCTGCTCTTCATCCTGTCGGTGCTGGCGGTCATCGCCGCGGTCGATGCGGCGCTCTGGCTGGGCTGGCGGTGGGGAACGGCGGAGCCGCCGCCGCGCGAGCTTTATTTCTGGGGCGCGATGGCGGCGAGCGCCTGCATCCTTTTCGGCTCGCTGCGGGAGATCGTGCGCCTGCGCGCCGGCGGCGAAGCGATCGCGGACCTCGCTGGCGGCCGGCTCCTGCCGTCCGCGAGCGCCGATCCTCTCGAGCGTCGCCTCCTCAACGTGGTGGAAGAGATGGCGATCGCCTCGGGCGTGCGCGTGCCGAAGGTGTACGTGCTCGACCAGGAGGGGTCGATCAACGCCTTCTCGGCCGGCCGCGACGTGTCGAACGCGGTCATCGGCGTGACGCGCGGCGCGCTCGAGCGCCTGTCGCGCGACGAGCTGCAGGGCGTGATCGGCCACGAGTTCAGCCACATCCTGAACGGCGACATGGCGCTCAACCTGCGCATGGTGGGCATGCTCGCCGGGATCGTCTCCATCGGCTCGGTCGGCTCGTTCCTGATGCGGCG
>DASQYN010000403.1:0-11061 GCA_035639215.1 Burkholderiales bacterium | reverse complement strand
CAAGTGTTCCGGGAAGCTTTTCAAGCTGTGGTCGCCGCCCGCGACCACCACCTGCTCGCATCCCGCGTATCGCTCCACCGCCCTTCGGTAATCGAGCACCTCGTCCCCGGTCTCGACCAGCAGCAGGTAGCGGCTCGGCGTGATGCGCGGCGCGTACAAGGCCTGCCAGTCGCGCAAGTGAGCCTCGGTTAGCGTGTAACGCTCGCCGGTATAGAGATTCTGCTGCGGCCCGAGGTAGGCCGCGAGGCCGACGTGGGGTTCGATGGCCGGATTGATCAGCACCGCTCTAAGGCCGCGCGTTTCGGCAAGCCAGGTGGCGTAGAAGCCGCCCAGCGAAGAGCCGATGAGGCAGGTTTCCGTATCGAGCAGCGGCTCAATGCAGGCCAAGGCCTCGCGCGCGCGGGGCGGCAGTGCCGGGCAGGCGTAGCGATCGGCCAGGCCGCGCTCGCTCAGATAGCGCTCGAGGAGCATGGCCTTGTGCGAGCGAGGCGAGGAATTGAAGCCGTGCAGATAGACGATGCGCATCCGGGCGCTATGCAGCGGCGCGTCCCAACCGCTCCAGGAGCTTGCCGTGAATGCCGCCGAACCCGCCGTTCGACATGACCAGCACATGATCGCCGCTGCGCGCATCGCCGACGATCGCACGTACCAGGGAATCGAGATCGTCGAGGCAGCGAGCCCGATCGCCGAGCGGCGCGAAGACCGCGTTGGCGTTCCAGCCCAGGCCGTGTGTATAGACATACACACGATCCGCCGCGGCAAGGCTTTGCGGCAGTGCATCCTTCATGACGCCGCGCTTCATTGTGTTCGAGCGCGGCTCGAGTACCGCGATGACGCGCGCCTGGCCGACCCGCTGGCGCAGCCCCTCGAGCGTCGTGCGGATGGCCGTGGGATGGTGGGCAAAGTCGTCATAGACGACCACTCCCCCGGCTTTTCCGCGCACCTGCATGCGCCGCCGCACGCCAGAGAACGAAGAAAGCGCTTCGATCGCGGACGCAGCCTCGACACCGACGCTGCGCGCGGCCGCAATTGCCGCAAGGGCGTTCAAGCGGTTATGTGCGCCGAGAAGGTCCCAACGGACACGCCCCAACGCCCGTCCCTGCCAGGCCACCTCGAAGCTGCCGTCCTGGTGCGGCGGCCCAGCAAGCCATCCCACGGCCAAACCGAATCGCTCCACGGGCGTCCATGCGCCCATGGTGAGCACTCGCTCCAAAACCGGGTCCGCACCGTTGGAGACAATCAGGCCGCTCTTGGGCACGATTCGAACCAAGTGGTGAAATTGCCGTTCGATGGCCGCAAGATCATCGAAGATGTCTGCATGATCGAACTCGAGATTGTTCAGGATCGCGGTACGTGGCCGGTAATGGACGAACTTCGAGCGCTTATCGAAGAACGCCGTGTCGTACTCATCGGCCTCTATGACGAAAAGCCGCGAATCGGAATGCCGGGCGGAGACCGGAAAATCCATCGGCACCCCGCCAATGAGAAACCCGGGGTTGCAACCGGCTCGCTCTAGGATCCAGGCGATCATTGCCGAGACCGTCGTCTTGCCGTGAGTGCCGGCGACGGCGAGGACGTGCCGTCCGGTGAGCACATGCTCCGCCAGCCACTGCGGCCCAGAAACATAGCGCTCGCCGCGGTCAAGGATCGCCTCCATGAGAGGGTTGCCGCGCATGACCACGTTCCCGATCACCCACAGGTCGGGGTGAAGCGCTGTCTGATCCTCCGAAAAACCTTCCGTCAACTCGATCCCCAGCGCCGCGAGCTGCTCGCTCATGGGCGGATAGACGTTGGAATCGCAGCCGGTCACGCGATAGCCCGCCGCCTTTGCGATGGCGGCAATTCCCCCCATGAAGGTGCCGCAGATGCCGAGGATGTGAAGGTGCTGGGCCATGAAAGAGCGGCCGATTCTAGTGGAAGGAGCGGGACGACCCCTACGTTATGATTGGCGAGTCCCGATGAGCCGCAAAACCTCCCGCCAGACCGGCATGCGGGCGCGCATCGCCGCTACCGCGGCGCGCGTAATGGCCGAGGATGGGGTCGACGATTTCGCGCTCGCCAAGCGGAAGGCGGCTCGCCGCCTGGGCGCGCCGGAGACCGAAGCGCTGCCGACCAACGACGAGGTGGAGGCGGAGTTACGCGCCTACCGCGCCCTCTATCAGGCGGACGACCACGGCAAGATCATTGCCGAGCTGCGCGCCGTCGCGCTCGATGCCATGCGCACTCTTGAGGAATTCCATCCCTACCTTACCGGGCCAGTGCTGAAAGGCACGGCCGGGGCGTATTCCGAGATCGACCTTCAGCTCTTCCCGGATAGTGCGAAAGACGTCGAGATGTTCCTGCTCAATCGCAACATCGCCTTCGCGACCCACGAGGCGCGACGATTCTCCGGGGATCGGGCGCATGCGGCCAGCGTGTTCAGCCTCGACTGGCAGGGGGTGCCGATGCGCCTTTCGGTGTTCGACCGTCGCGACGAGCGGCTGGCGCTCAAGACCTCGCAGGCCGGACGAGTCATGGACCGCGCCGGCATCGCCGAGGTCGGCGCACTGCTTCGCGAGGCCGCTCCGGATGCCGGTCCCTAGGCGCGCGCTCCTAGCTTGGGGAGCGGCGGGCGTGGCAGCCGCGGCAGCGGGCGCGTTCTTCGGGATTCGGCAGTTCCGCCCCACCAGCGGGGTGTCTCAACTGCTCGCCGAGCCATTCACGGACTTCCAAGGGCGTACCTTCCGGTTGCGTCAATTGTCGGCAGCGGCGCTGCTATGCAACTTTTGGGCAACATGGTGCGAACCCTGCCGCGAGGAGGTCCCTTTGTTGGTTGCTGCGAAGCAGCATTATGGCAGCAATGCCTTGGAAATAGTCGGCATCGGCGTCGATAGTGCCGCTAAGTTACGTCAATTCTCAGAGAAATACAGAATTCAGTACCCAATACTCGTCGCCACCGCCAATACCGCTGAGCTGATGCGCGAGCTCGGGAACAACGCAGCTGCTTTGCCCTATTCGGTGCTTCTCGACCGGCAGCGGCGAATAGCGTATCGGAGGCTGGGCGCCTGGAGAAAGCCTGAACTCGATCGGGAAATAGAAGCCGCCATCGGCTAACATGCGCCGTTTTGCATCGAAAAGCGGCGAACGGGGATGGATCTTCGAAAACTCAAAAAGCTGATCGACTTGGTGCAGGAATCCGGCATAGCGGAGCTGGAAATCACCGAGGGCGAAGAGAAGGTCAAGATCGTCAAGGGGGGTGTCGTGAGCGTCGCCGCTGCACCGGTTGCGGCCGCTCCCGCCGCCGAACGCCCACCGGCGCCCGCGGCCGCAGCCCCCAGCACGCCGGAGCCCGAAGCCGCCCCCGAGGGGCATGTAGTGAAGGCGCCGATGGTCGGCACGTTCTACCGTTCGCCCTCGCCCGATGCGAAGGCGTTCGTCGACGTCGGCCAGACGGTGAAGGAGGGTGACACCATCTGCATCATCGAAGCGATGAAGCTGATGAACGAGATCGAGGCCGACGGCGCGGGGGTAGTGAAGGCGATCCTCGTGGAAAACGGTCAGCCCGTGGAATACGGCCAGCCGCTCTTCATCCTCGGCTAGCGTGTTCGAGAAGATCCTGATCGCCAACCGGGGCGAGATCGCACTGCGCATCCAGCGCGCCTGCCGCGAGCTCGGAATCCGCACCGTCGTCGTGCACTCCGAGGCCGACACCGAGGCGAAATACGTCAAGCTCGCGGACGAGTCGGTGTGCATCGGCCCGCCGCCGGCTGCCGCGAGCTATCTCAACATCCCGGCGATCATCAGCGCCGCGGAGGTGACCGACGCCGAGGCGATCCACCCCGGGTACGGCTTTCTCTCCGAAAACGCCGACTTCGCGGAGAAGGTCGAGCGCTCCGGCTTTGTTTTCATCGGCCCACGTCCCGAGAACATCCGCCTCATGGGCGACAAGGTGAGCGCCAAGCAGGCCATGACCAAGGCCGGCGTGCCGACCGTTCCTGGATCCGAAGGGGCGCTACCCGAAGACACCAAGGAGATCGTCAAGGTCGCTCGCAAGATCGGCTACCCGGTGATCATCAAGGCGGCCGGCGGCGGCGGGGGACGCGGCATGCGCGTCGTCCACACCGAAGCGGCGCTCCTGAACGCGGTGAACATGACCCGCGCGGAAGCCCAGGCGGCCTTCGCCAATCCGACGGTGTACTTGGAAAAGTACCTGGAGCAGCCGCGGCACATCGAGATCCAGGTGCTGGCCGACTCGCACAAGAACGCGATCTACTTGGGCGAGCGCGACTGCTCGCTGCAGCGCCGCCATCAGAAGGTCATGGAAGAGGCGCCGGCGCCGGATCTGCCAGCGAAGCTTCGCGAGCGCATCGGCGAGCGCTGCGTCGAGGCCTGCCGCAAGATCGCCTACCGCGGCGCCGGCACCTTCGAGTTCCTGTACGAGGAGGGCGAGTTCTACTTCATCGAGATGAACACCCGCATCCAGGTCGAGCATCCGGTCACCGAGATGATCACCGGCCTCGATCTCGTGCAGGAGCAGATCCGCGTCGCGGCGGGAGAGAAGCTGCGCTTCCGGCAGAAGGACATCGTGCTGCGCGGCCATGCCCTGGAATGTCGAATTAATGCCGAGGATCCGTACCGCTTTACGCCCTCGCCGGGGAAGATCACCTCATATCACCCGCCGGGCGGGCCCGGTGTCCGCGTCGACTCGCACGTCTACCAGGGGTACAGCGTGCCGCCCTTCTACGACTCGATGGTCGGAAAGGTGATCGCCTACGGTGCGACGCGCGAGCAGGCCATCGCCCGCATGCGCATCGCGCTCTCCGAGATGGTGGTCGAAGGCATCCAGACGAACATTCCGCTGCACCGCGAGCTGCTCAGCGACACGCGCTTCCTGCGCGGCGGGGTGTCGATCCATTATCTGGAACAGAAGCTCGCCCAGGATCAGGCGAAAAAGAAGTGATGTCCTGGCTGGCGGTGACGGCTACGGTCGACGCCCGCTGGGCGGAGGTCTTCAGCGATGCGCTGCTCTGGGCGGGCGCGCAATCGGCGGCGATCGAGGGGCCGGAGGGCGAAGCGCCGCGCGTAAGCGCGCTCCTCGCGCAGCAAGTCGAGCCGGCAGCCATTGTCGCTGCCGCCGCGGCGCATTGCGGCCTCGTCCCGGTGCCGCACTTCATCGTCGAGGCGCTCGACGACGACGATTGGGTGCGGCGAACCCAGGCGCAGTTTTCGCCCTTGGAGCTCGAACGAGTGTGGATCGGCGCGACCTGGCACGCTGCGCCGGCCAGCGCGAAAGCGGTCGTACGCCTCGATCCGGGCCTTGCCTTCGGCACCGGCAGCCACCCGACGACCCGGCTCATGCTCGCCTACCTGGAGCGCGAAATGCGCGGCGGCGAGAGCCTGCTCGATTACGGCTGTGGCTCCGGTATATTGGCCATCGCCGCGGCGAAGCTCGGTGCCGCGCGGCTGGCCGCCGTGGATGTCGATGCGCAGGCGGTGGCCACCGCACGCGAGAATGCCGAGCGCAACTCGGTCGCGCTGACCGCCTGTGCGCCCGACGCGCTCGAGCCCGGTGTGTACGACATGGTGCTCTCCAATATCCTCGCCCAGCCGCTCATCGTGCTCGCGCCCCTGCTCGCCGCGAGGACCGCGCCGCACGGCCGGCTGGCGCTCGCCGGCCTGCTCGCGGCTCAGGCCGAGGAGGTGGCGGCAGCGTACCGCCCGACGTTCCAGCTCGTCGTCGCGGAACGCGCGGACGATTGGGTCCTGCTCGCCGGGAGGCGCAAGTGAGCCTAGTAACCCGCTGTCCCTCCTGCGGCACCGCCTTTCGAGTCCAGGCGGCACAGCTGGCCGCGCAGTCGGGCACCGTGCGTTGCGGAAAATGCGGCGAGCTTTTCAACGGTCTCGCCGGCCTGGTCGAGCCCACCGAGGACACGATCCCGCTCGAACCTTCGCCCCAGCTCGGGCTGTTCGACCCGTCGCGGCGGCCGCCTGAAGCGGCGCCCGACGACGACGCGCCCCCGCCGCCGTTCATGGTCGGGCGCCCGCCGCCGCGCAAGGCGCTTTGGATGCTGCTCTCGCTGCTCGCTCTGGTATTGCTTGCCGGCCAGATCCTCTACCGCTATCGCGCCGAGGTGGCGGCGATGGTTCCGTCTACCCGCGCACCGCTCGCAGCAATGTGCCTGCGCCTCGCCTGCGACGTACCGCTGCCGCGGCGGCCGGAGCTCATGAGCATCGATTCTTCCGAGCTTCAGGCCGACCCGCGCCGGGAAGGGCTGATCTCGCTCAACGCCGTGATTCACAACCGCGCCGGTTTCGCTCAGGACTATCCGGCGCTCGAGCTCACCCTCACGGACGAGGCGGACCGTCCCGTGTTGCGCCGCGTGCTTCGGCCCGACGACTATCTCGGGGCGCGCACGCCCGAGCAGCTGGCGCAGGGCATCGCGCCAGGCAGCGAGGCGACGGTCCGCGTCTTCCTCGACACGGCGCGCGCCCGCGCTACCGGCTACCGGCTCTATCTCTTCTACCCCTCATGAAAATACTCGTTACCGGCTCCGTGGCGTACGACACCATCATGGTGTTTCCCGACCGCTTCAAGAACCATTTGCTCGCCGATCAGCTGCACATCCTCAACGTGTGCTTCCTCACGCCCGAGATGCGCCGCGAGTTCGGCGGCACCGCGGCCAACATTGCCTATAACCTGCGGCTGCTCGGCGAGGATCCCCTCGTCATGGCGACCGTGGGTGAAGACATCGGCCCGTACTTCGCGCGCATGGAAAAGCTCGGAATCGGTATGCGGCTTCTCAAGCGCATCGCCGGGCAGTTCACCGCGCAGGCCTTCATCACCACCGACCTCGACGACAACCAGATCACGGCCTTCCACCCGGGCGCCATGAACTACTCGCATGAGAATCGCATCGATGGCGGCGTCGAGGCCACCGTGGCGATCATCGGTCCGGACGGCAAGCAGGGCATGGTCGAGCATGCCCGGCAATGCGCCGCACGCGGGATCCGGTACATGTTCGACCCGGGACAAGGGCTACCCATGTTCTCGAAGCCGGAGCTCGACCGCTTCATTGCCGACGCCACGTACGTCGCGGTGAACGACTACGAAGGGCGGATGCTCGAAGAAAAGACCGGCCGTCGGCTCGAAGACATCGCCAACGACGTCGAGGCGATGATCTGCACCCAGGGCGCAAACGGCTCGTTCATCCTCGCCGGCGGCCAGCGCCACGACATCCCCTGCGTCGAAGCCGATGCCGTGGTCGACCCGACCGGCTGCGGCGACGCCTATCGTGCCGGTCTCCTGTACGGGATGGTGCACGGCTGGGACTGGCCGCGTACGGGAAGGCTGGCGGCCGTAATGGGGGCGCTCAAAATCGCGCGCCGCGGCGCGCAGAACCACGCGCCGTCGCGCGACGAGATCGAAGCCCGCTTCCAGGGCGCGTTCGGCTTTTCGCCCTGGAAAGGCTAGCCGGACAACTTGCCTCGGATGCGGGCCGCGTGCTCCTCGAGCTGCTCGCGCGGCGGGTTCTTCACCGGCCACGCGAGGGCCATGCCGTCGCCCTCGTAGCGCGGCACGAGGTGCACGTGGTAATGAAACACGGTCTGGCCTGCGGCTTTGCCGTTCGCCTGATACACCGACAAGCCCTGAGGCGAAAAGGCGTCGCGAATGGCGCGCGCCACGCGCCCCGCGGCGCGCTGCACCGCCGCCGCCTGCGCGTCGTCCAGCGCATAGAGGTTTTCGGCATGCGGCTTCACGGCGACGAGGACATGGCCCGGGTTCACCTGACCGATGTCCATGAAGGCGAGCGTCAGCTCGTCCTCGTAGACCCGCGTCGCCGGAATCTGCCCGGCGACGATGCGGCAAAACACGCAGTCGCTCACTTTCATTCTCCTCCCGGCTCCTGATAGCCGCGGCATTTCACCTGGGTGACGGCACGGTCCTCGAGGCGCAGCGCGCTGAGCGCGCCGCCCCATACGCAGCCACTGTCGAGCAGCGCCACATGCGAGGTGAGCTTCAGCCCTAGCGCCGACCAGTGACCGACTACGATGAGACACTGCTCCTGGCGGCGGGTCTCGTACCAGGGCAGGTAACCCGCCGGCGCCTGCATACTTTTCGCCCGGAAATCCATCTTCCCGGCCGGCGTGCAGAAGCGCATTCGCGTCATGGCGTTGACGATGATGCGCAGCCGGTCCCAGCCGCGCAGATCGTCGCGCCATTCATCCGGCTTGCTGCCGTACATGCGCTCGAGGAACTGCCGGTAGTCCGGTGCGGCGAGAGCTGCCTGCACTTCGGCGGCGAGGGCAACGGCCTTGGCGATGCTCCATTGCGGAAGCAGACCGGCGTGCACCAGCGCCCGGGCGCCCTCGACGTGCATGAGCGGACGGCGCCGCAGCCAATCGACCAGCTCCGCGCGGTCGGGTGCCGCCAGCACGTCGGCGAAGGTATCGTCGGCGCGGGCGCGTTCAACCCCTTCGTGCTGGGCTATCAGATGGAGGTCGTGGTTCCCGAGCACGGTAACGGCGCGATCGCCAAGGTCGCGCACGAAACGCAGAACGTCGAGCGACTTCGGCCCCCGGTTGACGAGGTCGCCCACGAACCACAAGCGATCCGATCTGGCGAAACGGATTTTGCTCAGGAGCGCGGTGAGCTCCTCGAAGCAGCCCTGCACGTCGCCGATCGCGTAGGTTGCCATCGCCCTTAGAAGCTCGCGTCGAGCCGGCGATACTGTATCGCCTCGGCGATGTGCTCCGCAGTGATGGCCGCCGCTTGAGCGAGGTCGGCGATGGAGCGGGCGACGCGCAGCACGCGATGGTAGGCACGCGCCGAAAGGAGCAGGCGCGCGAGCGCCTGGCGAAGGAGCTGATCGCCGTCGCGGTCGGTCGCGCAGAGCCGGTCGATCTCCTTCGTGCCCAGCAGGGCGTTCGGCTTGCCCTGGCGCGCCATCTGCCGCTCGCGCGCAGCGGCGACCCGCGCCGCGATGCTTGCCGACGGTTCGCCGGCGACCGGCGCCACCAGCTCGGCTTCGCGCGGCGCCGGGACTTCGAGCTTGATGTCGATGCGGTCGGCGAACGGCCCCGAAATGCGGCCGCGGTAGCGTGCGATGCGCTCCGGCGTGCAGCGGCAGCGGCCGCTGCGATCGCCGCAGTGCCCGCAGGGACACGGATTCATGGCGGCGACGAGCTGAAAACGCGCTGGAAATTGCACCTGGCGGGCCGCCCGCGAGATCGCCACGCGCCCCGACTCCAGCGGCTCGCGCAACGCCTCCAGCACGTCGCGATCGAACTCGGGAAGCTCGTCAAGGAACAGCACCCCGTGGTGCGCGAGCGAAATCTCGCCCGGGCGCGGCAGAACGCCGCCGCCGACCAGCGCCGCCCCGGAAGCGCTATGGTGCGGCGCGCGAAACGGACGCTCTCCCCAGCGGCTCGCGTCGAAGCCGGCGCTCGAGACGGAATGCACCGCGGCGACCTCGAGCGCCTCGGCCTGGGAGAGCGGCGGAAGAATCCCGGGGAAGCGCGCCGCGAGCATCGACTTTCCGGTCCCCGGCGGGCCGACCATGAGGACGCTGTGACCGCCCGCTGCGGCAACCTCGAGCGCGCGCTTCACCTGCTGCTGGCCCTTCACGTCGCTGAAGTCGGCGTAGCCAGGACGCGCCGGCTCCGCATGCCCTGCGTATTCGGCGAGCTGCATCTCGCCCGCCAGGTGGGAGACGACGTCGAGCAGCGTCCGGGCGGGAAGGATACGGGCGCCTTCGGCGAGGGCCGCCTGAGGAGCGTTACCTTCCGGCAGCACGAACGCCCTCCCGGCCTCGCGCGCCGAAAGCGCCATCGCCAACGCGCCGCGCACCGGCCGCAGCTCGCCGGTCAGCGACAGCTCGCCCGCGAATTCGAGTCCTTGCAGCGCTTCCGGCACGAGCTGTCCGCTCGAGGCGAGAATGCCAAGCGCGATTGGCAGGTCGAAGCGGCTCGAGTCCTTCGGCAGCTCGGCGGGGGCGAGGTTGACGGTGATGCGCCGCGCCGGAAACTCGAAGCGGGCGTGATTGAGCGCCGCCCGCACGCGATCGCGGGCCTCGCGCACCTGCGCGTCCGGAAGCCCGACGATATGGAACGCCGGCAGCCCCGGCCCGAGATGCACCTCTACGGCCACCTCGGGCGCATCGACGCCGGCGAGCGCCCGGCTCGCTACGCTCGCTACGGTCATGACAAATGTCCGTCCTCACGCCGAGAAACGCGAGTGCCGCGGAAGGGTTTACGTCGCGCGCTTGCCGCCGCTGCGCGCTTCGAGCTCGGCCACTCGCGCCTCGAGAGCGGCGAGCTTCGCCTGCGCGCTCTCGAGCAGCCGCTTCTGCACCTCGAAGTCCTCGCGCAGCACGAGGTCCATCCGGTCGAACCAGCCGGCGAGCAGCGCTCGCAGGTTTTTCTCAAAGTCCTGCGCCGGCGAGTTGCGAAATGCCTCGTTGATCCGCTCGCCGAGATCCTCGAATAGCCGTCGGTCGATCATCTGCCGAAGGTAACACCCGCGCGCGCACCGCGTTCGCGCAGCCGCCCGACGTGCGTGCACCGTAATGGAGCACAAACTCCTCCGCGATATTCCAAGACCCTGAAAAGATAGCGGAACAGGCGATGGCATAGGACGTGCTGAGTGTCGGCCCAGCACTCCATTCACCAACCCTAAGGGAGACCGATTCCATGCGGAAGTCCGTTCTTGCTGCAGCCGTGGCCACCGCGCTCGCAACACCCATGCTTGCGTCGGCCCAGGCTCAGTCGCCTCACACCCTCACCGGCAACTTCGGCTTCTTCAGCCAGTACATATTCCGCGGCCTGACCCAGACCGATACCAAGCCGGCGGCTCAGGGCGGCTTCGACTATTCGCACGTTAGCGGCTTCTATCTGGGCACCTGGGCGTCGAACATCAGCTGGCTGAGCGACTTCGGGAGCTATTCGAGCTCAAGCCTCGAGTGGGACTTCTACGGCGGCTACAAAAACACTGTCGGCCCCCTCGGCTATGACGTCGGTCTGCTTCAGTACTACTACCCCGGAACGACGGTCCCGGGCGCCAACAAGGCGGACACCACCGAGATC
>DASQYN010000402.1:0-2644 GCA_035639215.1 Burkholderiales bacterium | reverse complement strand
CCTCGGGGCCGGCGATGTTGTAGCCGGAGGAAACGATCATGTCGTCGTTGCGCGCGGCGAAATGAAAGTACCCGTCCTCATCCTGGCTGAACGCGTCGCCGGTCACGTTCCAGCCGTTCTCGACGTAGTTCCTCTGCCGTTCGTCCGCAAGGTAGCGGCAGCCGGTCGGCCCCTTTACCGCCAGGCGGCCGACCACGCCCGGCTTGCACGGCCTGCCCTCCTCGTCGAGCACGGTCGCCTGGTACCCGGGAATCGCATAGCCGGTGGCGCCGCGGCGCACGCGCTGCGGCGTATGCGAGATGAAGATGTGGATCATCTCGGTGGAGCCGATGCCGTCGATGATCTCCATGCCGGTGGCGTCCTTGAACAGCTGCCGGGTGGCGTCGGGGAGCGCCTCGCCGGCCGAGACGCAGGTCTTCAGCGACCGCAGCTCGGCCTGCCCGGCGAGCGCCGCCATCTGCCGGTACATGATCGGCGAGGTGAAGCAGGTCGTCGCCTTGAAGCGCGCGACGGTTTCAAGAAGCGTGTCCGGAGTGTGCTTTTCGACGAGCACCGTCGAGGCGCCGAAGCGCATCGGGAAGCACAGCATCCCGCCCAGCCCGAAAGTGAAGGCAATCGGCGGCGTGCCGCAGACGATGTCGTCCTTGCCCATCTTCATGATCGAGCGCGGGAAGCAGTCGCACATGGCGATCACGTCGCGGTGGAAGTGCATCGTGCCCTTCGGCTTGCCGGTGGTGCCCGAGGTGAAGGCGATCAGCGCCACGTCGTCCGCCGCGGTGGCGACGTTGCCGAAAGTCAGCGGCTGGCGCAGCGACAGCTCGTCGAGCGAGTCGGGGCCGCCGTCGTACCAGTATTTCGTCTGCTTCAAGGAACTACAAAGCGGCAAGGCGAGCTCGAGCTCTTCCTGCAGCCGCTTGTCGCAAAGCGCATGCGAGATCTCCGCCTTCTGGATGATCTCGGTCAGCTCCTTGGCGCGCAGCAGCGGCATCGTCGCCACGCAGACGCCGCCCGCTTTCATCACCGCGAACCAGCAGGCCGCCATCATCGGGTTGTTCGGCCCGCGCAGCAGCACGCGGTTGCCGGGCTTCACGCCCATCTCGCGCACCAGCACGTTGGCGAGGCGATTGGCCTGCGTGAAGAGCTGCGTATAGGTGCACTCGCCGTCGGGCGATCGCAGAGCGACGCGGTGCCCGTGGCCGCGCGTCACCGGCTTGTCGAGAAGCTCGGTGGCGCAGTTCATGCGCGCCGGATACTTGAGCTCGGGCAGATCGAAGCGGAATTCCGGCCAAAGGGCGCGCGGCGGCAGGTTGTCGCGCGCGAAGGTGTCGGTGTGGGCCGTGTAGCTCATTTCATCAGATCGCGCGCGATGATCAGTTTCTGGACTTCGGTGGCGCCCTCGTAGATGCGCAGCGCCCGCACTTCGCGATACAGGCGCTCGACCGGATGGCCGCGCCGCACGCCCAGCCCGCCCAGAATCTGCACCGCGGCATCGACCACCTGCTGCGCCGACTCGGTGGCGAACATCTTCGCCATTGCCGCCTCGCGGGTGACGCGCTGTCGCTTCACATCTCTCGTCCAAGCTGCGCGGTAAGCGAGGAGCGCCGCAGCGTCGATCGCCGTCGCCATGTCGGCGAGCTTCGCCTGCGTCATCTGGAAGTCGGCGAGCGCCTGGCCGAACAACCGGCGCTCGCGCGCTCGCTGCTTCGCTTCGGCGAGGGCTCGCCGGGCGAATCCCAGCGCCGCCCCGGCGACCGTGGTGCGGAAAACGTCGAGGTTGCGCATGGCGAGCTTGAAACCCTGACCCGCTTCTCCCAGGAGCTGGCCAGGCGAGCTCTTCAGCCGCAAGGTCGCCATCGGATGCGGGGCCACGATATCGATCCGCTCGCTCGCATCGACAGCGTCCCGGTCGACGACAAAGGCGCTGATGCCCTGTTCCGCCTTGGCGAAGACGACGTAGAAATCGGCAATGCCGCCGTTCGAGATCCAGGTCTTCGTGCCGTCCAGCTTCCAGGCATTTCCGGCCGGGGCCGCCGTCGTGGAAAGCGCCTGCACGTCGGATCCCGCCTCCGGCTCGGAGAGTGCGAAGGCCGCAATCTTCTCCCCTCGCGCGGCGGGCGCGAGGTAACGCGACTTCTGCTCGGCGCTACCGGCAAGCGCGATCGGCCCGCTGCCCAGGCCCTGCATCACGAAGGCGAAGTCGGCGAGCCCGGCGTGGTAGGCGAGCACTTCCCTCACCAGCGCGATGGAGCGTACGTCGGGGCTCTCGCTCGCCGAGTAGCTCAGGTAGCCGGCGCAGCCGAGGTCCTGCACCAGCCGCTTGCAGACCGCGTCGGCGTCGTCTCCATGGGCATGGGCCAGATTCTCGCGCGACCAGGCCTCGGCTTCGCGCCCAAGCTTCTCGTGCTTCGGCTCGAAGAACGGCCAGGCGTAATGGGCGAAGCGATCCATGGCCGCCTCAGTCACCCTCGAATTTCGGCTTGCGCTTCGCGACGAAGGCCTCGTAGGCGCGGCGGAAGTCGCGGTTCTGCATGAGGATCGCCTGCGCCTGCGCTTCCATCTCGATCGCTTCGTCGATGCCGGCATTCCATTCCTGGTGCAGCATCTTCTTGGTCATCGCGTGCGCCGCGGTCGGCCCTTCGGCGAG
>DASQYN010000401.1:0-4514 GCA_035639215.1 Burkholderiales bacterium | reverse complement strand
CTCGGTGAAGGAGATCTCGCATCCCGACGACCGCGACCTCACCGATTCGCAGCGGGGCCGCGTGCGCGAGGGGCAGGTCGACACCGTGCACTTCGAGAAGCGCTACCTGCGCGGCGACGGCGGCGTGGTGTGGGTCGACCTCGCGGTCGCGCTGGCGCGCGGCGCGGGCGGCGAGCCGCTCTACGAAATCGCGGTGTTCGACGACATCACCGAGCGCAAGCAGGCCGACGCGGCGCTGCGCGAGAGCGAGGCGCGCTTCCGCAGCCTGACGCAGCTCTCCTCCGACTGGTACTGGGAGCAGGACGCGGATTTCGGCCTGACGTTCATGTCCGGCCGCATGGGGGCGCGCACCGGCCTCGACCCGGCGAGCTACCTCGGGCGTAAGCGCTGGGACCAGCCGGCGCTCAATCTCGGCGAAGCCGACTGGGCGCGCCACCGCGCCCAGCTCGAGCGCCACCAGCCGTTCCGCGACTTCGCCATGGAGCGCCCCAATCCCGCCGGCGGCTCGCGCTGGATCTCGGTGAGCGGCGAGCCGATCTTCGACGAGGCCGGCCGCTTCACCGGCTATCGCGGCGTCGGCTCGGACATCACCGCGCGCAAGCGCGCCGAAGCGGAGCTGCGCCGGGCGCACGACGAGCTCGCGCAGAAGGCGCGCGAGCTCGAGCGCTCCAACTCGGAGCTCGAGCAGTTCGCCTACGTCGCCTCGCACGACCTGCAGGAGCCGCTGCGCATGGTGTCCTCCTACACGCAGCTGCTCGCGCGCCGCTACGGCGAGAAGCTCGAGGGCGACGCCAAGGAGTTCATGCACTACGTCGTCGACGGCGCGGCGCGCATGAAGCAGCTGATCGAGGATTTGCTCGCCTATTCGCGCGTCGGCACCAAGGGCAAGGAGTTCCGCGAGATCGAGCTCGAGTCGGCGTTCCGGCGCGCGGCCACCAACCTGCGCGCGGCGATCGAGGAGAGCGGCGCCTCGGTCACCTGGGACGCGCTGCCGCGGGTGCAGGCCGACGACGTGCAGCTTGCCCAGCTCTTCCAGAACCTGATCGGCAACGCGCTCAAGTTCCGCGGCGCCGCGGCGCCGCGGGTTCACGTTTCTGCCGTTGAAAAAGAAGAGCATTGCGAAATCTCGGTGAGCGACAACGGCATCGGCATCGAGCCGCAGTACTTCGAGCGCATCTTCATGGTGTTCCAGCGGCTGCACACCAAGGGCGACTATCCCGGCACCGGCATCGGCCTCGCCATCTGCAAAAAGGTGGTGGAGCGCCACGGCGGCCGCATCTGGGTCGAGTCCGCGCTCGGCGAGGGCAGCCGCTTCCATTTCACCCTTCCCAAGGACAGGACCCCCGCATGAGCCGAGGAGGAGCCCCGGTAGAGATCCTGCTCGTCGAGGACAACCCCGGCGACGAGCGCCTGACGCGCGAGGCGCTGAAGGAAGGCAAGGTCTACAACAACCTGCACTGGGTGAAGGACGGCGTCGAGGCGATGGAGTTCCTGCACCGCCGGGGCAAGTACCGCGACGCGCCGCGGCCCGACATCATCCTGCTCGATCTCAACCTGCCGAAGAAAGACGGGCGCGAGGTGCTGCAGGAGATCAAGAGCGACGAGCTGCTGAAGCGCATCCCGGTGGTCGTGCTCACCACCTCGAAGGCCGAGGAGGACGTGCTGAAGACCTACGACCTGCACGCCAACTGCTACGTCACCAAACCGGTCGACCTGGAGAAGTTCATCGTCGTGGTGCGCTCGATCGACGTGTTCTGGCTCACCGTGGTGACGCTGCCGCCGAATGGGCACTAGCGAGCGCGCCTGATGGAGAAAGTCCTCCTCATCGAGGACAACCCGGGCGACGCGCGCCTCATCCAGGAGATGATCGGCGACGAGCCGGACGCGCCGTTCATCGTGCACGTCGCCGACCGCCTCGCCGCGGGCCTGGAGCGGCTCTCCACCAGCGACACCTCGCTCGTCATCCTCGACCTCTCGCTGCCCGACAGCTTCGGCATCGAGACCTTCGCCAAGGTCTACGCGCACTCGCCGGCGGTGCCGATCATCGTGCTCACCGGCAACGACGACGACGCGCTCGCGCTCGCCGCAGTGAAGCACGGCGCGCAGGACTACTTGGTGAAGAGCCGGCTCGAGCGCGAGCTGCTGGTGCGCTCGATGCGCTACTCGATCGAGCGCAAGCGCTACCAGGTGGAACTCGAGCATCAGGCGAACTACGACGCGCTCACCGGCCTGCCGAACCGCAACCTGCTGAACGACCGGCTGCGCCAGGCGGTGTACGCGCAGCGGAGCCTGCGCCACCTCGCGGTGGTGTTCATGGACCTCGACCACTTCAAGCTGATCAACGACTCGCTCGGCCACGGCACCGGCGACAAGCTGCTGAAGGCCATGGCGGAGCGGCTGCGCTCGGTGCTGCGCGAGGGCGACACCGTGGGGCGGGTCGGCGGCGACGAGTTCGTGCTGATCCTCAACGACCAGACCAACGAGGAAGTGGTGTTCCGCGCGATGCAGCGCATCGCCGCGAAGATCGCCGAGCCGCTCGTCATCGACGCCCGCGAGCTCTACGTCACCTGCAGCGCCGGCATCAGCCTCTACCCGCAGGACGGCCGCGACGTGGATACGCTGCTGCGCAACGCCGACGCGGCGATGTACCGCGCCAAGGAGCACGGCCGCGCCAACTTCCAGTTCTATACCTCCGAGATGAACGAGCGCGTGAGCGACCGCCTGGCGCTCGAGAGCGCGCTGCGCCGGGCGCTCGAGCGGCGCGAGTTCATGCTGCACTACCAGCAGAAGGTCGACCTGCGCACCGGCGAGATCATCGGCGCCGAGGCGCTGGTGCGCTGGAGCCATCCCGAGTGGGGCGTGGTGCGCCCGGCGCGCTTCATCCCGATCGCCGAGGAGACCGGCCTGATCGTGCCGCTCGGCGAATGGGTGGTGCACGAGGCGGCGCGCCAGGCGCGCGCGTGGCTCGACGCGGGCCTCAGCCCCGGCGTGGTGTCGGTGAACCTGTCGGCGCGGCAGTTCCGCCAGGAGAACCTGGTGCGCATCGTGTCGCGGATCCTCGAGGAGACGCGCCTCGACCCGGCGGCGCTCGAGATGGAGCTCACCGAGAGCATGGTCATGCACAACGT
Organism: Burkholderiales bacterium; assembly: GCA_035639215.1. Lineage (GTDB taxonomy): Bacteria > Pseudomonadota > Gammaproteobacteria > Burkholderiales > SG8-39 > SCGC-AG-212-J23. The sequence goes on along the minus strand of DASQYN010000401.1, from coordinate 1,386 downwards.
CGAGACGGCGATCGCCACGCTGCAGGGCCTGAAGTCGCTCGGCATCAGCCTCTCGGTCGACGACTTCGGCACCGGCTACTCGAGCCTCTCCTACCTCAAGGACCTGCCGATCGACACGCTGAAGATCGACCGCGCGTTCGTGCGCGATATCGGCACCGGCGCCGAGTCCGAGGACGGCATCCTCGCGCAGGCGATCATCTCACTCGGCCATGCGCTGAACCTGAAGGTGATCGCCGAGGGCGTCGAGACCGACGCGCAGGTGCACTTCCTCAAGCGCCACGGCTGCGACCAGGTGCAGGGCTTCCTCTATGGCGAGCCGGTGCCGCCGGCCGAATTCGCGCGGCTGCTCGAGCGCGCGCGCCGCCGCGGAAAGCGGGCCTGACGCCGTGACCGTCAAGGGACGCCCGGTGCTGCTCGCGGTCGACGACTCGGAGGACCTGCTCGCGCTGATGCGCAAGGTGCTCTCCGCGGAGTACGTGATGCTGACGGCGGCGAACCCGGGCGATGCGATCAGCCTCGCGAGCGGCGACCCGCGGCCCGACCTGATCCTGCTCGACATCGACATGCCGGAGGTCTCGGGCTTCGAGGTGTGCCGGGCGCTGAAGGGAGAGCCGGGCACGGCCGACATCCCGGTCGTCTTCCTCACCAGCAAGGCCGAGGCGGAAGCGCAGGTGGAGGCGTTCGGCCTGGGCGCCGTGGACTACCTCATCAAGCCGATCAACGTGGCGATCCTCAAGGCGCGGGTGCAGATGCAGATCCAGATGGCCAACCAGCGCCAGGCGCTGGAGGGCCTGGTGCGCAAGCGCACCGAGCAGGTCGAGCGCACGCGGAGCGAGATCATCCGGCGCCTGTCGCGCGCCATGGAGCTGCACGAGAGCGCGGCGGTCGGCAACCGCTCGGTGCGCCTTTCGCACTACGCCAAGCTGGTCGCCAAGGCGGCGGGCGCGAAACCCCAGGTGGTCGAGCTGATGGCCGCCGCCGCGCCGCTGCACGACATCGGCAAGCTCGGCGTGCCGGCGGAGATCCTGAGGAAGCGCGAGAAGCTCTCGGCGCCCGACTGGGAGCGCATCCGCCGCCATCCCAAGATCGGCGCCGACATCATCGGCGAGCACGACGACCCACTGCTCAAGCTGGCGCGCCAGATCGCGCTCACACACCACGAGCGCTGGGATGGCAGCGGCTATCCCGCCGGGCTGAAGGGCGAGGCGATCCCCTGGCCGGGCCGGGTGGTGGCGGTGGTCGACGCATTCGAGTCGATGACCACCACGCAGTTCTACCGGGAGCCGAGGAGCGTGGAGGACGCGGCGCTCGAGATCGAGGTCGGCGCGGGCCGCAAGTACGATCCCAAGGTGGTGGCCGCCTTCAAGAAGGCGCTGCCCGCCATGA
>DASQYN010000400.1:0-10817 GCA_035639215.1 Burkholderiales bacterium | reverse complement strand
GTTCTACACGCCGTACTCGACCGTCTACTCCAACGGGTGGGTCGTCGTCACGGCGGTCGGGATCTTCATCGCCGGCTTTTCCTCGATCCTGACCGGCCTGAACTTTCTCGTGACCCTCCACACGATGCGCGCGCCCGGCATGACCTGGTACCGCCTGCCGCTGTTTCTGTGGTCGCTCTACGCGACCAGCATCATCCTCGTCCTCGCGACGCCGGAATTGGCGATCACGCTGGCGCTGGCGGCGGTCGAGCGGCTCCTGCATGTCGGCATTTTTGATCCCTCGCTCGGCGGCGATCCGCTGCTGTTCCAGCACATGTTCTGGTTCTATTCGCATCCGGCGGTGTACATCATGGTGCTGCCGGCGATGGGCGTGGCGAGCGAGATCATCCCCTGCTTCGCGCGGCGCACCGTGTTCGGCTATCGCTTCATGTGCTACGCGATCCTCGGCATCGCTTCCATCGGCTTCCTCGTCTGGGGGCATCACATGTTCGTCTCGGGCCAGTCGATGTACGCCGGCATGGTGTTCTCGATGCTCTCCTTCCTGGTTGCCATTCCCTCGGCGATCAAGGTCTTCAACTGGACGGCGACGCTCTACAAGGGCTCGATCCTCTTCTCCGCGCCGATGCTCTACGCGCTCGGCTTCGTCGGCCTGTTCACCGTGGGCGGGCTGACCGGTCTCTTCCTCGCCTCGCTCGCGCTCGACGTGCCGCTCACCGACACCTACTTCGTCATCGCTCACTTCCACTACATCATGGTCGGCGGCTCGGTGATGATGTACCTGGGCGCGCTGCATTTCTGGTGGCCGAAGATCTCGGGCCGGATGTACCCGGAGATGCTCGCGCGCATCGCCGCGCTCACCATCTTCTTCGGCTTCAACCTCACCTTCTTCCCGCAGTATCTGCTCGGCTGGCTCGGCATGCCGCGGCGCTACCACGAGTATCCGCCGGAGTTCCAGGTGCTGAACGTCTTCTCGTCCGCGGGTGCGGCGGTCCTCGCGGTGGGCTACCTGCTGCCGCTCTTCTACCTCGGCTGGTCCCTGTTCTTCGGCAGAAAGGCGCCAAGCAATCCCTGGGGCGCCACCGGGCTCGAGTGGCAGACCTCGTCGCCGCCGCCCAAGCACAACTTCGAGGAGCAGCCGGTCGTCACGCGCGGCCCCTATGCCTACGATCCAGTTCGATAGCGCTGCTTTTGAGGGTCGCAGCCGAGCGGAGCGGCGCGAGGCGGCGATGCTGGGAATGTGGGCCTTCCTCGTCACCGAGGCGCTGTTCTTCGGGCCGCTGTTCTTCGGCTACGTGCACGGGCGGATCGCCCAGCACGACGCGTTCGTTTCCGGCAGCCACCACATGCACGTCGTGCTCGGCACGCTGAACACGGCGATCCTGATGACCAGCAGCCTGACGATGGCTTTCAGCGTGCATGCGGCACGTAGCGGCAAACCTTCTCTGCGAACATTTCTCCTGCTCACGGCGATCCTTGGAGCCGTGTTTCTGGGCATCAAGGGCAGCGAGTACTGGATGGAATCAAGCGAGGTGGCGAAGGCCTCGGGCGGCGAACTGGTGTTCTACTTCCTCTACTTCGCGATGACCGGCCTGCACGCGATCCACCTCACCATCGGCATCTGCATCCTCGCCTGGCTCTGGTGGCACGCGGAGCGCTTCCAGCGCGACTATCACTCGCCGGTGGAGGTAAGCGGCCTCTACTGGCACTTCGTCGACATCGTCTGGGTGTTTCTCTATCCCATGTTCTATCTCATCGAGCGGTACAGCGCATGATTCGGGGACGGAGCCCGAACTCTGCGATTCGGGGACGCAGCCCGATCTCCTCTCGCCCTCCAGCGGCATGACTTACGTCCTCACCTGGATCGCCCTCATGATCTTCCTCGCGCTCACCTGCGCGAGCTCCTACTTCCGGATGGGCGAGTGGAATACGGTCGTGAACATGGCGATCTCGTGCGCCAAGGCGCTGCTCATCGCGATTTTCTTCATGCACCTCAGGAACGCCAACGCGCTGCTGCGCATCGCGGCGATCACCGGCGTCTTATGGCTCTCGATCCTCTTCGGGCTGTCGTCGAGCGACTACGCGACGCGCAGCATAACGCCCGCACCGTGGTCCGCGTCGAGGTGACGGGGACGTTGCCAGGTCATCTGCGCGCGAGCAGCGGCCGCAGCGCAAGCAGTCCTAGGGCGGGGCCGGGCGCGAGAAGCAGGAAAAGATACTCGACCGGCACCGCGCCGGCGAGCGAGTTCAGGAGCTGTATCGCGGGGATGGTGATCGCGAAGCCGATGCTATTGGCGATGGTCAAAGCCGAGCCGACGCGCTCGCGCGGCGCATTGGCGGCGTTGAGCGCGGAAAACTGCGGAGAATCGCCGACCACCGCGACGCCCCAGAAAAGCAGGAACGCGACGAAGAGCGGCAGCGGCGCGTGGAAAAGGAACGGCGACGCGAGGCAGCACACGCCCGAAGCACCGAGCTGCGCCCCTGCCACGCGCGCGCTGCCGACGCGCAGCGACGCGAGGCCGCCGACGACGCAGCCCACCGTGCCGGCGGCAATGACGGCGAAGGACCACGCCGGCACCGCCGCGGCCTGCAGCCGCGCCGCGAGCGCCACGGGCACGAACGCCCAGAACGCGTACAGCTCCCACATATGGCCGAAGTAGCCGAAGGCCGAGGCGCGGAATCCGCGCGCGCGGAACACCGTGGCGAGCGCGCCGGGATCGAACTTCGCGCCCGGCGCGAGGTGCGGGCCGTCGGGCACCGCGAAGAACATGAGCGCGCCGCCCGCCGCGGCGAAGAGCGAGGTGCCGACCAGCACGGCCTGCCACGGCCACGCGTGGCCGAGGCTCTTCAGGAGATGCGGGAAGGCGGTGCCGAGCACCAGCGCCCCGACGAGGTAGCCGAGGGCCCTGCCGAGGTCGTCGCGGTACCAGCCGGAGGCAATCTTCATCCCCACCGGGTAGATGCCGGCGAGGAAGAAGCCGGTGGCGAAGCGCAGCAGCGCGAGCGGCCCGAGCGCCATCGGACCGGCGACCGCCGCGGCGTTGCAGAGCGCGCCGGCGAGCGCGCAGGCGAAAAACACGAGCCGCGGCGAGAAGCGGTCCGCGACCGCGAGGAAGGCGAAGGCGAGCGTGCCGGCGATGAAGCCCAGCTGCACCGCCGACGTGACGTAGCCGAGCGCGTCCTCCGGCAGCTGCCAGGCGCGCTGCAGGTCGCCGAGCACCGCATTGGCGGCGAACCAGAGCGACCCCCCGGCGAACTGCGAAAGCACGATTGCCGGAAGGATGCGGGCGGGTCTCTTCTGCATGGACGAGGCGCCGTGAGGCTATCATCCCGCGCCCTTAAGCGTCGGGTAAGGGCAGTGGCGCATCGTTGGCTATCCATGAGATTTGGTAGCCGATGAAAAACTGGCCGCTGCTCGCCCTCGCCGCCATTGCGCTGTCGTACGCGCTCGGCCTGCAGATCGTGCGATTCGAGCGCGGCTTCCGGCAACAGCAAGCGACGAGTGTCCCTGCGAAACAGCCGCCGGCTTCGCACCGCAAGAGCGCGCCGCCGGCCGCGGCAGGCGAGCGGCTGCGCTGGTTCGCCGGCTATCCCTGCCGCGACAATTGCGGGGAAGACAAGGCCGGCTACCGCTGGGCCAGAATCAACCACGTCGTCGATCCGGACGACTGCACCGGAACCTCGGGCGCGTTCATCGAAGGCTGCCGCGTCTATGCCGGCCAGCATCGCGCCGACGCAACCGGCGACATGGGTTGAAACTGCTAGGCCCGCTGCTTCGGCGGATCGAAGGGAATCCGGTGCCGGCGCAGGAAGTCTTCCACCTCCGGCAGCCACACGTTCACGCCGGCAGGATCGCTGAAGAGGAAATGCCCATTGGACCGGAACGCCGGCTGCAGCACGAGCTCCGCGCCGCCGCCGCCCGCCTCGAAGCGCGCGAACCACGCCTGGGCGGTCGCCGGCCCGAAGAAGAGATCGTTTTGCGCGTAGGTGAGGAGCACCGGCACCTTCACCGAGCGGCCCATCTCCTCGAACACCGCCGCGACATCCGCTGCCGCGCACGGCACGCCCGGGTGATAGGGATCGGCGCCGCGCCCGGCCGCGAAAGCGAGCACCGCCTGCAGGCCCGGCGGCGACTGCGCCGCCGCGTAAAGCGACACCACGCCGCCCGCCGACTGTCCGGCGAGGATCATGCGATCGGCGTCGGCATAAGGCAGCGTCTGCGCGAACCGGTAGGCGGCGAGCACGTCGGCCGCCGCCGCCTGCTCGCCATGGTGGAAGTCCGGATGGCTGCACGAGCCGGGGTCCTCGGCGAACTCGCCCGCGGTCTCGCCGAAGCCGCGGCGCAGCGGCATCACGACCGCGTAGCCGCGCTGCGCGAACGCCACGGCGCTCGACATGAGGAGCGCCGGCGACTCGCGGCGGCGCGCTGCCCAGCCCGCGCCGACGCCGTGGTTGAGCACCACCACGCCGAAGGGACCTTTGCCGTGAGGTCGCACCACGGTGACGGCCAGGCTGTAGCCGCGCGCCGGCACGCGGAAGTGCTCGACGACGAGCGGCGAGGACGGCCGCGGATCGACAAACGCGATGAGCGCCGCCATGGCGCCGAACGCCGCCAGCGCCGCGATCGCGATGCGGTAAATTCGCTTCCCCACGCGCGGATCGTGCCGTGCGTTTCTTTAAGCGAGGCTTAAGCCCAAGCGATGAAGAACCGTCCCCTTCCCGACTCGGCGCGCGGCCTCGGCCTGGTGCAGCTCTCCCTGCTCGCGCTCGGCGTGGGCGTCGCGACGGGACTGGGCGCGGTGCTCTTCCGCGACCTGATCGGGCTCATCCACAACCTGCTCTTCCTCGGCGAGCCGAGCGTGCAATACGACGCGAACCGATTCACCCCGCCGAGCCCGTGGGGCCCGCTGGTCATCCTCGTGCCGGTCGTCGGCGCGCTGGTCGTCACCTTCCTCGTCACCAAGTTCGCGCCCGAGGCGCGAGGCCACGGCGTGCCCGAGGTGATGGACGCGATCTACTACAAGGGCGGCGTGATTCGCCCGGTGGTGGCGGTGGTGAAGTCGCTCGCCTCGGCCGTGTCGATCGGCTCGGGCGCGGCGGTCGGCCGCGAAGGGCCGATCATCCAGATCGGCTCGGCGCTCGGCTCCACGCTCGGGCAGATCGTGCGCATGCCGCCGGGGCAGCGCATCACGCTGGTCGCCGCGGGCGCCGGCGCCGGCATCGCCGCCACCTTCAACACGCCGATCGGCGGGGTGATGTTCGCCATCGAGATGATGATGCCCGAGGTGAGCGCGCTCACCTTCTTGCCGGTGGCGATCGCCACCGGCGCGGCGACCTTCATCGGCCGCTTCTTCTTCGGCCTGGAGCCGGCGTTCCGGGTGCCCGAGCTCGCGCCGCTCGCCATCGACTGGAGCTCGGCGCTCGCGCTCGTGCTTTACGCGCTGCTCGGCGCGATCACCGGCGTCGCCGCGGCGGGCTTCATCCGCGGCCTGCACTTCTTCGAGGACGGGTTTCACCGCATCCGCAATCCCTACGCGCGGCACGTCGCGGGGATGCTAGCGCTCGGGGTGCTGATCTACGCCCTGCAGCGCCTCTTCGGCCACTACTACGTCGAGGGCGTCGGCTACGCGACGGTGCAGTCGATCCTGCTCGGCGGCCTGTCGGTCGCCTCGCTGCTCGTGCTGCTCTTCGTCTGCAAGCTCGTCGCCACCTCGCTCAGCCTCGGCTCGGGCGCCTCGGGCGGCATCTTCTCGCCTTCGCTCTTCATGGGCGCGACGATCGGCGGCGCCTTCGCCGCGGCGCTCGCCGCGCTGCCCCTGCCGTTCGCGATCAACATCCCGTCCTTCGCCATGGTCGGCATGGGCGCGATGGTGGGCGGCGGCACCGGCGCGGTGATGACCGCGGTGGCGATGATCTTCGAGATGACGCGCGACTACGACATCGTCACGCCGATGATCGTTGCGGTCGCGGTGAGCGTCGGCGTGCGCCGCCTGCTCTCGCCCGAGAGCATCTACACGCTGAAGCTCTTCCGCCGCGGCCAGGTGCTGCCGAAGGCGCTGCACGCCAACATGTTCCTCGTGCGCCGGGCGAAGGAAGTGATGGACACCGACGTAGTCGTGGCGCCCGCCGACACCGGCTTCGACGCCTTCCTCGCCCGCCCCGACCACGCCGGGCGCCTGCGGCACGTCGTGGTCACCGACCAGGGCCGCATCGTCGGCGTCCTGCGCGTCAACACCGCGATGCGCCGCGCCTCGCAGGAGGCGCATCCGGGCCTCGCGCTCGGCGACGTGGCGATGCGCAACTTCACGGTGGTGCGCGAAGACGACATCGTCTCCGACGTGATCCGGCGCATGTGGCGCAAGGACGCCATCATGGCGCTCGTCGTGCGCAGCCCCGGCGTGCCGCACGGGAAGGACGTCCTCGGCGTCATCACCAAGGAGCACGTCGCCGACTCGGTGGCGAACAGCGTGCGTATGTACCCCGCCTGGGAATGACCCTAAGTCGAGAAGGTCAGCGGATGGCGCGCGGCGATCGCGAGGAACTCCGCCTCGCGCGTCTCGAGCATCAGCTTCTGCCCGAGCATGGCCGCGGGCACCGGCACCCCGGTCGGCCCGGCGCACAGCCGGTAGAGCAGGTCGCCGCGGTCGTTAAGCACGCCGATGTTGGCGACGGTGCCGAAGCCGATGCAGTAGCGCTGGCCGCTCTGCCCGCGGATCGTGAAGCCGCAAGTGCGCTCCCGCGCGAGAACCACCTTAAGACGGTGCAGCCATCCCCGGCGGCGGCTCCTGCTCGGGAACCGGCTCGGGACTGTCCGGACGCGGCGGCTCGCGCACCGGCTCGTGTCCCGGCATCGGCGGCGGCTCGGACGGATGGCCGGGCGGCGCGCCGTCCGGCGGCTGCTCGGCGTTCTCCGCCTCGAGGCCGCGGCGCCTGAGCTCCTCGACCACGTCCTTCACCGACTCTCCGCCCCTCTGCACCGCCGAGCGCAGCTCCTCGGGCGTCACGTTGAGCGGTTCGGCCCACGTCACGATGTCCTTCGTCTCGATCAGCGTCTCGGGCGCGACTTTGCCCGCATCTTGCATGAGTAGCCTCCTGGCGGGCAGCTCGCAACCCCCATGCCCGGACGTGGTCAGACAAGCGTGAGCTGGCCCTCCATCGGCGACTATGCGCTCATCGGCAACTGCCGCACGGCGGCGCTCGTCTCGCGCGAGGGCTCGCTCGAGTGGCTGTGCGTGCCGACCTTCTCCAGCCCGTCGATCTTCGCCGCGATCCTCGACCGCGAGGCGGGCCATTTCTCGATCCGGCCGAAAGGCCGCTTCCGGGTCGAGCGCCGCTACGTGGACGACACCAACGTCCTCGAGACGACCTTCCACGTCGAAGGCGGCGCGCGCCTGCGGCTCACCGATTGCATGCCGCTGCCGGCGGAGCCCACCGGCGAGATCGAGCCGGTGCACGAGCTCGACCCGCAGCACGAGATCCTGCGCCGCCTCGAATGCCTCGCGGGCGAGCCCGAGGTGGAGATCGAGTTCTATCCGCGTCCGGACTACGCCCGCTCGCGCGTCGGCTTCACGCGCCGCGGCAAGCTCGGCTGGCAGCTCGCCGGCTGCCGCTTCAGCGCCTTCCTGAACAGCGAGCTGGCGCTGCAGCCGGCGCCCGACGCAAGCCGCCTCGTCGGCGCCGCGAAGCTGCACGCCGGAGAGGCGCGCGCGCTTTCCTTCAGCTACGACGAGTTCGATGCCGCGGTGGTGCCGCCGCTCGGCGACTGGGCGCGCCGGCGCGTCGCGGACACCACGAGCTGGTGGCAGTGGTGGAGCCGCCGTTCCCACTACCAGGGCGAATATCGCGCCCAGGTGCTGCGCAGCGCGCTGGTGCTCAAGCTGCTCAACGTCGCGACGAGCGGCGCGGTGCTCGCCGCGCCGACCACCTCGCTTCCGGAGGCGATCGGCGGCGAGCGCAACTGGGACTACCGCTTCTGCTGGCTGCGCGACAGCGCGCTCGTGCTGCACGCGTTCCAGTCGCTCGGCTTCCTCGAGGAGGCGCAGGAATTCCTCGGCTGGCTGCTGCACGCCACGCGGCTCACCTGGCCCGAGCTGCAGGTGATGTACGACCTCTACGGCGAGACCGAGCTCGACGAGCAGGTGCTGCCGCATCTCTCGGGCTACCGTGATTCGCGCCCGGTGCGCATCGGCAATGCCGCGCACGCGCAGCTCCAGCTCGACATCTACGGCGAGCTGGCGGCGAGCGTCGCGCAGTACGTCGAGGCGGGCGGCGAGCTCGATTCCACCGAGCGGCGCATGCTCGCCGGGCTGGCGAAGAGCGTGTGCCAGCTCTGGCGCGAGCCCGACCAGGGCATCTGGGAAACGCGCTCGCCGCCGCGCCACCACACCTATTCCAAGGCCATGTGCTGGGCAGCGCTCGACAAGCTGTGCCGGCTGAACCTGGTGGAAGACCGGGAGGCGGTGGGACGCGAGTGCGAAGCCATCCGCGCCGATATCGAGGCGCACGGCTTCAACCAGAAGCTCAACTCCTACGTCGCCTACTACGGGAGTGAGGACGCCGACTCGAGCCTGCTGCTCCTCGCGCGGCACGGCTACCGCGCGCCCGAGGATCCGCGCATGCGCGGCACCTACGACTACGTGACGCAGCGGCTAAGCCACAAGGGCTTTCTCGAGCGCTACCGCATGCAGACCGGCTACGACGGCCTCGCCGGCGCCGAGAACGCGTTCGCGCCATGCAGCTTCTGGGCCGCCGAGTACCTCGCGAACTGCGGCCGGCGCCGCGAGGCGCGCGAGCTCTTCGAGCGGCTCCTGCGCTGCGCGAACGACCTTGGCCTGTACGCCGAGGAGATCGTGCCCGACACCGGCGAGCCGATCGGCAACTTTCCGCAGGCGTTCACGCACGTGAGCATGATCTCGGCGGCGACCGCGCTCACGGTGGAGAAGACCGCATGAGCGATCCGGAATGACCCAGCTCTCCATCCAGATCCTGCACGTCCTCATCTGGGGCCTGATCGCCACGGCGGCGATGAGCGGCATCCAGTTCGGCGCGCAGTACCTCGGCTACTCGCGCCTGTCGCTGGTCTTCCTCATCGGCACGATGTTCACGGGCGAGCGCGCCGCGGCGAACGTCGCCGGGATGGTGTTCTACCTGCTCGGCGGCTGGCTCTTCGCCTTCATTTATTACTTCGTCTTCGCGAGCCTCGGCCGCAGCAGCTGGTGGATCGGCGCGCTGCTCGGCCTCGCGCACGGCGCGATCCTGCTGGTCGCGGTGCTGCCGCTCATGCCCTACATGCATCCGCGCATGGCAAGCGAGTACGACGGGCCGAGCTACCGCCGCCGCCTGCAGCCGCCGGGCTTCCTCGCCCTCAACTACGGCTACCGCACCCCGCTCGCCACGCTCGTCGCCCAGGCGATCTACGGCGCGATCCTCGGCGCCACGCTGATCCGTTAGCGGCGCGTCAGCTCCGTGTCACACGGCGGGCGCATAATGGCGGCGTTCCAAAAAAGGGAGGCTGTCATGCCCGCCATCCCGAAGTTCCTCTCAGTCGTGCTCACGCTCGCTCTCCTGGGCTGCACCCGCTCCTACCAGGTCGTCGAAGTGCCGCAGTACGCCGCCGACCTCTACCCGCTGTCCCACACCCGATCCGGCGTCACGGTGGCGGTCGACGAGATCCGCACCGGCGACCGCGCGAAGCGCTACTTCGGCGCCGACCTGATCAAGGAAGGCATCCTGCCCGTCAACGTGGTGGTCTCGAACTTCGGCCGGCAGCGCGTCGCGGTGAAGCCCTCCGATATCGTGCTCTCGACGTGGAAGGACATCATGGACCCGGTGCCGACCGAGCTCGTGGTGGCGGCGGCGAAGCGCCAGAGCGGCCGTCTCAGCTCCTCGGCGCAGACCCAGCTCGCCACGTTCTTCGCCGGGACTTCGTTCCACGACGCGGTGGTGCTGCCGAACGAGACCTACAGCGGCGTGGTGTTCTTCGCGCTGCCGCCGCCGCAGCGGCGCACGGAAGGCTGGTTCCGCACGGTGAGCACCTACGGCCCCGGCATGTCGAGGATCCAGGTCGGCGTGAGCGGCCTCGACGGGGGCGAGCGCATGCGCTTCGGCCCGTTCCTCGTCAATCTGCCGGAGGAATGACGCGCTAGCTCGCCTGGGCGGGGCGCAGCTCCACCGCGCGCTCGATCCAGTCGAGCCCGTCGATGTCGGCGGGCGAGACGAGCGAGCGCGTGCCGGGCAGCCAGATGCCGGTGTCGACGACGAAGCTCGCCACCGTCCAGTCGCGCGAGTCGATCAGGATGTCCTTCAGGTGGCCGGCGCGCCCGGGCGGCCCGTAGACCGCGAAGCCCATCACCACCTCGGCGCTGCGCAGGTGCGGGTCGCCGCGCGCCGTCACCGCGCCCATGTCGTGCTGCAGGTAGACCGGCTTGTCGTCCTCGAGCTCCGGGCACTTCTCGACTTGCTCGCGCGTGAGCCGCACGTGGATGCGCGAATCGCCGTCGGCCGGCACGGCGCACGAAGGCGCGACCAGCACCTGCCGCCTCGGCATCGGCCGGCCGGTGTCGAGCACGAAATAGCGGACCTGCCAGTTTCGATCGTCGAAATAGACGTCGACGAGGAAGCCGATCGCTCCGTCGGCGGCCAGGATCGGCTGGCCGCGCAGTCCCTTGACGCTTCGCAGCATGCTGTATGGACAGCCGCTTGCAACCTCCGTTCCGAATTCGGGGTCAGGACCGCAATTGCCCATGGCTCGGCTAAGGCTTAAGGAATTGCGACCCCGACCCCGAATTCCGGTATGCACGTTGCTGTGCATCCGGAGATGG
>DASQYN010000399.1:0-3343 GCA_035639215.1 Burkholderiales bacterium | reverse complement strand
GCTCCGGCGGCTCCTCCAGCGTCTTCAGCATGGCATTGAAGGCCGATGTGGATAGCATGTGCACTTCGTCGATCACGTAGACCTTGTAGCGGCCGCGCGTCGGCGAATACTGCGCCGTGTCGAGCAGCTGGCGCATTTCGTCCACCTTCGTGTTCGTCGCCGCGTCGACTTCCAGCAGGTCGACGAAGCGCCCCGCGTCGATCTCGACGCAGGCCGAGCACTTGCCGCATGGCTCGGCCGTCACGCCTGTTTCGCAATTCAGGCACTTGGCGAGGATGCGCGCGAGCGTGGTCTTGCCCACCCCGCGCGTCCCCGTGAAGAGGTACGCGTGGTGCAGGCGCTGCCCGTCGAGCGCATGGCGCAGGGCGCGCACGACGTGCTCCTGGCCCACGAGACCGGCGAAGTCTCGGGGCCGCCATTTGCGCGCAAGTACTTGATAGCTCATGCGTCGGTCATAGGGTGGCGAGCCTAACCCCCGGCACTTGCAGTGACCAGCTGTGGCTGCTTCCTTCCGGACCTGACCAGGTTCACCAGGCTGCAATGCGGGGAGGCCCGCCGTAGATCGGTGCGCCAGACTGCTGCGCGCAGCCATTGTAAGTCATCGCTAGGCGAAAGTCGGCCGTAAGGGTTGCGTCAGGCCTCGCGCCTCGGCGAACGCTATGCTGGACGTGACATCCTCCTCCATCGCGGCAGCGCAAGCGCGATGGTTCAACGCCCGGCGCGCCGCAAGCCGCCGGGCGTTTTCTTTCATGCCTCGGCAGGCTCGGGCAGCCGCACGACGTAGACGCTGCAGGGGGCGTTCGCGCTGACGCCGGAGGCGACGGATCGCCACCAGCCGAGCGCCTGCTGCGCGGGTCCGGGCGCCCCGATCACGATCAGGTCCACGTTGTTGCTGCGGGCGAAATCGAGCAGCGCCGCCGAAGCATGGAGCGACTCGAGCACGTGCAGCGACAGCCTGCCGGCCGCTATCTGCAGGGGCTCGGCCCAATGGCGCAAGCGCACGAGGTGCTCCAGGTGAATACCCGGCCGTTCAGACGACGGCGCGACCGGCTCGCCGCGCACCACCGAGACGCACACCAGGCGGAAGTCGGCGCTCGAGGCGAGGATCCGCGCGGTCGCCTGGCGGATCGCCGGATGGCGAGGATCGTCGGGATGCATGGTATCGACCGCCACCATGAGAAGCGGTGCGTTCATCGGGTTCGGGGCGCGCGACGGGGTACCGAGCCTTCCCGGCCGCGCACTCCACCACCGCCGCACCTGCGATAGAAAGGCCGCGCGGCGAGCCTTGGTCGCCCGATCGGTGAGCGGCACTTGCTCCGGATGCCGCAGGTCGAAGGCAACGTGGGCGGCCGACTGATAACGACTTTCCGCTGAAGGCTCGAGGCAGCGCAGCACGATTTCCTGATACCAGCCGGGTATCGCAGGGGTGCGCGCCCGGGGCGGCAGCGGATCGAGCCACAGCCGGTCGCGCAGGCCGGCCAGCGTCTGCGGCGAGCCGAAAGGCAGCTCGCCGGTCGCCATCTCATAGAGCATCACGCCGAGCGCGAAGAGATCGCTGCGCGAGTCGGATCGCAGGCCCTGCACCTGCTCGGGCGACACGTAAGGGGCCGAGCCGCTCGCGAAGCGCTTTTCCTCGGCGAGGAGGTCGGGCACGCGGACATGATGCGCCATGCCGAAATCGATCAGCGCCGCCTCTCCCGAAGCTCTCAGGATGACGTTCTCCGGCTTCAGGTCGAGATGCACGGCGCCTTGCGCGTGGAGACTGTGCAGCGCGTCGCCGACCGCGGCACCGTAACGAGCGGCGACGGCCGCGGGTAGCGGCCCGGCGCCGCGGAGCAGCGCTTCCAGGCTCTCGCCTTCGATCCACTCGACCACCAGGTAAGGCGTCTTCGTCAGCGGGCCGGCCGCCACGAAGCGCGGCACATGCGGCCCGCTCAGCAAGGGAAGGATGCTCAGCTCGGTTTCGAACGCGAGAAGGCCTTCGCCGCCGGAGCCGCGCTCGGTGCGCGGCAGCTTCATGAGCAGCGCGGCCTCGCCTTCCGGGCCCCTCACGCGGCACACTCTTCCCATGCGCCCGGAGTGGACAAGCTCGTCGATCATGAAGCCGTCGATCTCGCTGCCCGGCACGACGGTTTCGGCAAGCGCGACCAATCACACCCCTTTTTCGATCCTCTGCGCGAGCGCCTCGGAGAGGCCCGCGCGCCGGATCTTGCGCGCCGCGGCCGCGTGATCGTAGGCAACCCGGTAGAACGTAATTCTTTCCCGGGCATGGTCGAAGAGCGCGTATCCCGCTGCCGGCCTGCCGTCCCGCGGCTGACCGACGGAACCGACGAGCGCGAGCCAGCGCCGGTGTGCGGCGACGGCGACGGCGGCTCCCGAGATCGGGCGATACGCCGAGGCCCGCGCCTGTATTTCGGCGAACAGCATCTGCTGATGCACGTGGCCCGAGAAGGTGTACACCGCCGCCGAGGCGCGCAGGCTGCGGAGCGCCGTCGCCGGACTGTCGACGTAGGTCCAGCGCTCGGGCGCGTCCGCCGAAGCATGCACGCAGCAGATGCCCGCGTCTTGCACGGTGAGCGGCAGCGCGGCGAGAAAGGCCTTCTGCGGCGGGGAAAGTTGCGCCTGCGCCCAGGCAATGGACTCCCTCACCATCGCGTTCATGTAAGGGGCACCCTGCTCGACCGCCTGCTCGTGGTTGCCCTTCACGACGAGCGCCCCTTCGGCGGAGTAGCGCATGACGATGCTCACCACCGCCGCCGGGTCCGCGCCATAGCCGACCAGATCGCCGAGGAACGCAAAGCGCGTCGCGCTTCTCTCGTGTGCGTGCTCGAGGCAGGCCTGCAGCGCCTCGAGATTGGCGTGGACATCGGACAGAAGCGCGAGGATCATGCGCGCCCTCCCGCGGGCACAGCTGATAATATCGCGCAGTGCGGATCTCGGCTCAGTTCGCCGTCTGGATGTGCGCCGCCTTCGGCGCGGTGTGCGCGGCCTTCGCGCTGAACGGCTTCGCCGGTCTGCAAAGCGCCGCCGATCCGGCGGAGCGCGAACTGATCGCCGGCTACGCCTGGTTTTGGACCTTCCTTGCGAGCGTGGCCCTGGTCTTCGGCATCCTGTCCTGGATGATCAAGGCCGGCCGGCTCGGCCGGGTGGATTGATGCGTATGTGTGGGCGGCTGGCGGAGAGAGAGGGATTCGAACCCTCGATACGCTGTTAACGTATACACGCTTTCCAAGCGTGCGCCTTAAGCCGCTCGGCCATCCCTCCGCATGCACGCAGCGCCGTGCTAATAACCTACGCGCGGCACGGGCGAAAGCATCCCCCACCCGCGCCGCCGCACGGGAAA
>DASQYN010000398.1:0-3138 GCA_035639215.1 Burkholderiales bacterium | reverse complement strand
GAGCAGCTCGAAGAGCTCCTCCTCCATGATCCAGTAGTACCAGGCCAACAGCGCGGCGCTGAACGCGACTACGAGCCAGAACCAGAAGTAGAACTGCGACGGCGGACCGGCTTCGGCGGGCGCGGCCGGCCCCTGCCCGCGCAGGCTTGCGTCGCCCACTTCCTCCGGCCCTTGCGACTCTTCGCGCGAAGCGTCCTGCGATTCGATCTGCGTCTCGGCGCCGCCCAGCTCCTGGGGCTGGTTTGAAACCGCCGGCGCCGGCTGGGGCGCCGCCGCCGGCGCGGCGGCCGGCGTGCTGAGCTCCACGCCGGAAGCGGCGCGCGCCTCGGCGGTCTGATGGATGACGACGTACCACCAGATGCCCCAGAGGCACGCCGCGCTGAGCGCCAGCGGAAAGAGCACCGCGCTGAAATTGCGCCAAAGCGTCCAGTAGGTGAGCCGGGCGCCGCCGCCCGCGTCGATGGCGAGCGCCTTTCCCGGCGCGACGACCGCCCCGGCGAGGGCGAAGAGCATCTTCGGCGAGTAGGCCGCCTGGAGCTTGCGCACCCACTCGGAGACCGGAACCTTGGTCTCCGCCTCCGACAGCCTGGGGGCGATCTTGGGATCGAGCAGCGCCCAGCCGACGATGTAGATCAGGTAGAGGAAGGCGAGGAAGAATCCCGGGAACATCGCCGAGGCGTAGAGCTTCACCACCGACTGCCCTGCCACCGCGGCGTAGACGATGATCATGACCGACGGCGGGATGAGGATGCCGAGCGTGCCGCCGGCGGTGATCACGCCCGAGGCGAGCTTGGTGTTGTAGCCGGCCTTGAGCATCGGGTTGAAGGCGATCACCCCCATCAGCACCACCACGGCGCCGACCAGGCCGCTCGCGATGCCCCAGAAGGTGCAGACGATGAGCGTCGCCACGGCGAGCGAGGCCGGCACGCGGCGGAAGGCGAGCTGGATGCTGTAGAACATCTTGTCGACCAGTGCGCCGCGCTCCATCACGTAGCCCATCAGCACGAAGAGCGGTATCGAGATCAGCGTGTCGTTGTTCATCGCCCCGTAGGTGCGCTCGACCATCAGGTCGAAGATCTTGTTCTGCGTCCAGGGATGCGACGGGTCGTGGAAGGCGATGAAGCCGAAGAACATGCCCAGGCCCATCAGCGTGAAGGCGGTCGGGAAGCCCATCATGATCACCACCACGATGAGCGCCAGCATGGTGAGGCCGAGCGCGGGATCGCTCATGTCTGGCCTCCCTTGATGCGCTGGTGCGCCGCCTCGTCGATCTCGTGCACGCTTTCCACCGCGCGCCGGCGCGACTCCTCGTCGACGTACTGGCTGTGCGCGAGCTGCTGCTCGACGACATCGATCTCCTCGGCGTCCTTGAGGCGTGCCGGCCAGTCGCCGGTCTTCAGGCACACCACGCAGCGTGCGATCTCGGCGAGGCCCTGGATCATCACCAGCACGCCGGCGATCGGGATGATGGTCTTGAACGGGTAGACGGCCGGGCCGTTCGAGGTCACGTTGGAGTGCTCGTCGATGCGCCACGAGTACGCGGCGTAATCCGTCCCGGCGTACACCAGCGCGATCACGCCGGGGATGAAGAAGACGACGTAGAGCACCAGGTCGAGGGTCGCCTGCGTGCGCGGGCGCATCGAGCTGTACAGGAAGTCGCCCCGTACATGCGCGTCCTGGGACAGCGTGTACGCGCCGCACATCATGAAAAGCGTCCCGTACATCATGTTGGTCGCGTCGAAGATCCACGCGGTCGGGGCGTTCAGGATGTAGCGCTTGAACACCTCGATGCAGACCGTGAGCATGAGCAGCATGATCAGCCAGGCGCACGCCTTGCCGGCCCAGGTGCTGACGTGATCGGCGACCTGCAGCAGCCGCTCTATTCTCTGAGCGTTCATCGGGAAACGACCCCCTTACCCCGGAAAAAACGAGGCACCGCCGGGACTCCCCGGGCGGTGCCCGCGTTCACGACGCTCAGGCCTTCTTCGCGCCCTTGCCGAAGTAGTGGTCGTAGGCCATGCGCCGGTCGACCACCACGTCCTGCTCCCACTTCACCGCGCGCTGCGCGAACTTCCTCTGCGACTCGGTGATGTCCTTGACGAACGGCGTGGACATCTTCTTCTCGAGCGCCTTATCGTAGGCGTCGAGCTGCGCGCGCAGCACCGAGGTCGGGGTCTTGTAGAAGCGCACCTTGTCCACCGTCTGCAGCGTGATGTAGTCCTGCGAGTTGCGGTCGATCGCCTTCCACATCATCTGCGCCGAGGCGGCATCCACGGCGTTGGCGATGATCGCCTTGAGCTTCGCGGGCAGCGCATCGTACTTGGTCTTGTTGAAGGTGATCTCGAGCTGCTCCGCGTTCTGGTGGTAGCTCTGCAGCATGCAGATCTTCGACACGTCGGCGAAGCCGAGCGCGCGGTCCGACGACGTGTTGTTGAACTCCGCCGCGTCGAGCAGGCCGCGATCGATCGCCGGCACGATCTCGCCGCCGGGCAGCGCGTTGACCGCGGCGCCCAGGCCGGTGAACACGTCGATCGAGATGCCGACGGTTCGGTACTTGAGCCCCTTGAAGTCCTCCGGTCCCTTCACGACCTTCTTGAACCAGCCGAGCGGCTGCGTGTAGAGCGGCGCGTAGGGGAAGGACACGACGTTGCCGCCGATGGAAGCGTAGAGCTTCTCGAGCAGCTCCTTACCGCCGCCGTGGTGATGCCAGGCGAGCAGCATGTTGGCATCCATGCCGTAGCCCGGGCCGGAGCCCCAAAGGGCCAGCGCGTTGCTCTTGCCGTACGAGTAGACGAGCACGCCGTGGCCGCCGTCGAGAGTGCCCTTCGATACCGCTTCCATCAGGCCGAACGCCGGAACCACCGCGCCCGCGGGAAGGACGTCGATCTTGAGATCGCCGCCGGTCATGTCGTTGACGATCTTCGCGTAGTCGAGCGCGTACTCGTGGAAGATGTCTTTCGAGGGCCAGGTCGACTGAAAGCGCATGCTGATCGGGCCCTGCGCCTTGACGATGGCCGGGAACCCGAGGGTCGCCGCGCCGGTGGCGGCCGCGGCGGCGCCGGTCAGGAATTTGCGGCGCGACGGCTGGCCTTGCTGCTGCAATGCGGTGTGAGTCATCTCCTCCTCCCAGTAAATGAC